>CAZPWV010000256.1:0-3370 GCA_964590825.1 uncultured Rhodobacter sp.
TGGTGATCCCCGCGCAGATGGCCACGCCCGATGCGGTCAACTTCATGGCCACGCATGGGCGCGGGCTGATCTGTCTGGCGCTGCCGGGGCAGCGGATCGACGCGCTGGGCCTGCCCTTGATGGCCTCCAGCAATTCCAGCCGCCACGAAACCGCCTTTACCGTCTCGATCGAAGCGCGCGAAGGGGTGAGCACGGGCATTTCCGCGCATGACCGCGCCCGCACCGTGGCGGTGGCGATCGACGCCGCCAAGGGCAAGGCCGATATCGCCACGCCGGGCCATGTGTTTCCGCTGCGCGCCCGTGAAGGCGGCGTGCTGGTGCGTGCCGGCCATACCGAGGCGGCGGTGGATATTGCCCGGCTGGCGGGGCTGAACCCGGCCGGGGTGATCTGCGAGATCATGAACGAAGACGGCTCGATGGCGCGGCTGCCCGATCTTGTGGCCTTTGCGCAAAAACACGGGCTCAAGATCGGCACGATTTCCGATCTCATCGCCTATCGCCGCCGGCATGACAATCTGGTGCGCGAAACCGCGCAACGCCCGGTGCAGTCGGTCTTTGGCGGCGATTGGTCGATGCGCATCTACACCGACGAAACCGAGGGCGCCGAGCATATCGTGCTGACCAAGGGCGATATTTCCACCCCCGAGCCGGTTCTGGTGCGGATGCATGGGCTGGAGCCGCTGACCGATGTGCTGGGGCTGAACCCGGCCAAGGCGGGCGATCTGGGCCGGGCGATGGAGGCGATTGCCGCCGAGGGGCGCGGTGCGGTGGTGCTTTTGCGCGAAACCACGATGAAAATGGTGCTGCCGGGCGAGGCCAGCCCGCAAACGCTGCGCCAATACGGGCTGGGCGCGCAGATCCTTTCGGCGCTGGGGCTGAGCCGGCTGGTGCTTTTGACCAACTCGGGCCGGCCCAAGGTGGTGGGCATCGAGGGCTACGGGCTGACCATCGACGAGATCCGGGGGTATTGAGATGGCCGCAAACGAGATGCATTACACCCTGCCGCTGCCGGTTTTCGACAAGCCGGTGCGGCTGCTGATTGTCGTGGCGCCCTATTACCGCGATATCGCCGATGGGCTGATTGCCGGGGCGCAGGCCACGGCGGCCGAGGCGGGGGCCACGGTCGATCTGATCGAGGTGCCGGGGGCGCTGGAAATTCCCACCGCCATCGCCATGGCCGGGCGGATGGCCGATTACGATGGCTTTGTGGCACTGGGCTGTGTCATCCGCGGGGAAACCACGCATTACGATACGGTCTGCAACGACAGTTCCCGCGGGCTGACCATGCTGGGCCTGCAGGGTCTTGCCATTGGAAACGGTATCCTGACGGTGGAAAATCGCCCCCAGGCCGAGGTGCGGGCAGACCCGGAGGGGCAGAACAAGGGCGGCGGCGCGGCGGCTGCGGCCTTGCATCTTGTCGCTTTGTCGCGCAAATGGGCGGCCCGGACGAAGGGGATCGGCTTCCGCCCAGCGGGTGAGTCGCTGCGCTTCGCCGGAAAGCCCGAAGGACAAAGCCAAGCATGACCGAAACGCCCGACGCCCCGAAGAAACCCTCGCCCGAGGAAAAACGCCGGATGAAATCGGCGGCGCGGCTTTATGCGGTGCAGGCGCTGTTTCAGATGGAGGCCGCCGGTCAGGGGGTTGATCGGGTCGCGCAGGAATTCGAAAGTTTCCGCTTTGGCGTGGCGCAGGAAGACGGCGCCGAGGAACTGGCCGAGGGCGACCGCAACCTGTTCCGGCGGTTGCTGGAGGATGCTGTGACCTGGCAGGCGCGGATCGATCAGGCGACCGACCGCGCCTTGGTGGCGAAATGGCCGATCGACCGCATCGACCCGGTGCTGCGGGCGCTGTTTCGTGCGGCGGGGGCCGAAATCGCCACCCCCGCAACGCCGGTGAAAGTGGTCATCAACGAATTTGTCGAAGTGGCACGGGCGTTCTTTCCTGAGGGCAAGGAATCCAAATTCGTCAATGCCGTGCTCGACCACATGGCCCGCGAGATGCGCCCCGAGGCGTTCTGAGCGCTGACGCCGGGGTAGAATCTGGCACTGGTCCGGCTCTGGGACGGGCTGCCCGAGGTGGGGGCAGATCTCGCCCGGTGCCCGAAACTTCGGCAAGAATCTGCGACCCGGTGCCGCGATGCCGTCTTGCGGCAAATTTGCTGTTTGATTCCGTCGTGGCCGCGTTACATTGGCCCGGACCAGGCCCAAGCCCAAGCCGAGGAGGAATCACATGCCAGAACTGGTGCGCCTCTACCTTCGCAACATTGTCTTTGGGGCGGCCCTTGCGGTCGTGTTCATCGGGCTTCTGCTTTACTTCAATGTCGCCAACCTGCGGCATCTGATCTTTGCCTCCGATATCGGCTATGTCGCGCTGGCCTTGATGTTCGTGTTCAACACGGTGGTGTTTTCGGGGGTGCAATTCGCCATTGCGGTGATGCGCATGGCCGAGGACGAAACGCCCCCCGGTGGCGGCAAGCGCGATGCGATTCCCGCGGCCATGGACAAGGCCGCAAATATGGCCGTTCTGCCCGTGCCCGTTGCGGTGCCGGCCAAGACCAAACGCCAGATCACCCGGCGCTGAGGCGGGCAGGTCCGCAAAGCAGCCGATGGCCACAGAAAAGCCCCTCGCCTTGCGGCGGGGGGCTTTGTCAGGTGGCGGAAACCGCAGCAACCGTGGGGGCGTGATTTCCCGAGAGCCTGATGTAATCAGGTGGGAGCCAGGTACCGAGGCCAGGACCCCGGCAGAGCCAGCCCCCTCAGGAATGGTTATCGGCCACTGGAAAAGGGCCCCATTCACGCGAAGAGCAGTAACCGCCAGTTGCAGAAATAGGCCGTGCCGCGGCTTTCGGCAAGGGGGGGCACGGGGGCGGTGTGGGGGCGGTGCCGGGGGGGGGTGCGGGGCAAGAGCAGGCGGTGACGGGCGCGGTGACGGGGGCTGGACAAATGTTTCCGTTTCGTTCACATTTTTCCGATGATGACCGGTTCCGCTTTCCCTTCACTTCGATCTCCGGCGGTTGCAACGCCCGGACAGCTTCTGGCGCGGGGCGCTTGTCGCTGCCTGATCGAGCACGGCTTCGTCTGTCTGACCGAGCTGGTGCCACGTCCGGGGCTGCGGGTGGATGTGATGGCGCTGGGCCGCAAGGGAGAAATCTGGGTGGTCGAGTGCAAATCCTCGCGTGCCGATTTTACCTCGGACCGCAAGTGGCAGGGGTATCTTGACTATGCCGACCGATTCTTTTGGGCGGTGGATGCGGATTTTCCCACCGAGATCCTGCCCGAGGGCAGCGGGTTGATTGTGGCGGATCGCTTTGGCGGCGAAATTTTGCGCATGGCTCCCGAGATGAAACTGGCCCCGGCGCGGCGCCGGGTGG
>CAZPWV010000257.1:0-3366 GCA_964590825.1 uncultured Rhodobacter sp.
GATCGCCCAGCAGATAGGGGAACTGCGTCGAGCCCGAGGTGCCCAGAATGGTCAGCCCGTCGGGCTTGGCGCGGGCCGCAAACAGGTTGGTGCCCTTGGTCGAGCCGCCACCCGGTTCGTTGACCACAACCACAACCGGGTTGCCCGGCAGGTATTTCGACAGCAAGGGCGCGTTGAACCGCGCCCAAGTATCAGACCCGCCGCCGGCCGAAAACGGAATGATCCATTCAATCGTCTGGCCCGAAAAATTCGCCTCGGCCGCCGCCGGGCCAGCCAGCCCCAGTGCCACCGCCCCGGCCGCCAGCCCAAGTGCAACGCGCCGTGTGATATTGACGTTCTTGTTCATCTTGTCCTCCCAAGGTTCCAAGCCACGCCCATTCGCCTGTTTCGGGCGATGTGGCGCGTTGCCGTTCTTGATTTCTCCTCCCAAGAGCGGCTTGATGGAGACAATAAGCGCTGTTCCTGTCCAAATCCTGTCCGGAGTCCAAAAAGGCGCCCGATGCACATCATCCTGGTGGAAGATAACCTGAACCTTGCACGCGGCATCGAGAATGCCCTGAAGGATCAGGGCCACGCGGTGGACCATCTCGATGATGGTCTGGCGGCAGACAGCTTTCTGGCCGGAAACACCGCCGATGTCGCGGTGATCGATCTCAACCTTCCCGGCCTCACCGGGCTTGAGATCATCCGCAGGCTACGCGGGCGTGGCAATACCATGCCGGTGCTGGTGCTGACCGCCAAGGGCAAGACCTCGGAGCGGGTCGAGGGGCTGGATGCCGGGGCCGACGATTATCTGATGAAGCCCTTCGACATGGACGAACTGGTAGCGCGGCTGCGCGCCCTGACGCGGCGCCGCCCACAGGTTGCGCCGGCGCATGAAACGGTCGGGCAGCTTCTTTATGACCGCGTGCGGCGCGTCGTGCTGTTTGACGGGCGCAACCTTGATCTTCCCCGGCGGGAACTGGCACTGTTTGAACTGCTGTTGGAAAAACGCGGGCGGCTGATCGAGAAAGACCGCATCGCCGGCGCGCTTTACGGCACCGGCGCCTCGGTCGAGACCAATGCCATCGAACTTCTGGTATCCCGCCTGCGCCGCAAGCTGGAGGGGTCGGGGGTTTTCATCCGCACCGCACGCGGCCTTGGCTACATGCTGGACGACAGCTGATGCTGCCACGGGTTTCCTTGCGCGGGCGGCTGTTCCTGCTGCTGATGCTGCCCCTCGTCGTGGTCGCGGCGGCGGCCTCCTTCGCGCGCTACATCGCCGCAAACCAGCTGTCGCAGGAACTCTACGACAACACCCTTCTGACCGTCGCCCTGACGATCTCGCGCGATGTCGTGCTGTCGGAGGGCGATGTTCTGACGGAACAGCTGCTCGACGAGCTGACCACTGCTCTGGGCGACCCGGTCTATTATCGGATCACCGGGCCGGGCGGCAGTTTCGTGACCGGCTATTCCGACCCGCCCGACCTGCCCAACGGCCCCCTTGTCGATGGCGGTGCGCCAGTTTTTTTTGACAGCACCTCGCTGGGCCGGCCGGTGCGGGCGGTGGTTTTGCGCGAGTTCATCAGCGAGCCGCAGTTCGGCGGCTGGGTAACGGTCGAGGTCTGGCAGACCGTCGTCCAGCGCATGGCGCTGTCGCACAAGCTGGTGAGCCAGTCGGCGATGCTCCTGGGATCGGTGCTGCTGACCGCGGTGCTGATCCTCTGGTTTGGTATCCAGCTCGGCCTGAAGCCGCTGCTTGACCTGCGCGAAGCCATTGACCAGCGCAGCGCCGATGATCTGCGCCCGATCCGCCGCTGGGTGCCGCCGGAACTGCGGCCTCTTGTGCAGACCACCAATTCGCTGTTTGAACGCCTGTCCCGCGCGTTTGCCCTGCGCGACAGTTTCATTTCGGATGCCGCTCACCAGATGCGAAACCCGGTCGCGGCCATCCAAAGTCAGGCCGAAGCCGCGATCAGTGCCCCGACCGAAGCCGAGTTGCGTTCGCGCGTTCTCGACTTGGCCGACAGTGCCCGCGCCACCAGCCGCCTGACCGCGCAATTGCTGTCACTTGAACGCGTGCGGGGGCGCAGCCTGAAGGAATTTGTTCATCCGGTCGATCTTGTTGCCCTGCTGCGGGAAAAGGTCCGCCCTTTTGCCGAAACGCAACTGCGCCGCAATATTGACGTGAGTTTCATGGTCACCGGCACACCCCGGCCTGTCGAATGCGACCCGGTTCTGGTCGAGGAACTGGTGGCCAACCTTCTCGACAATGCCGGGAAATACGGTTTGCGTCCCGGCGGGCATCTGGATGTGTCGGTCGATTTTGCCCCGCAGGGCATCCGGCTTGGCTTCCGCAACGACGGACCGGGCATTCCGCCGGAAATGACCGAGCGCATCTTCGACCGGTTCTTTCGGCTCGATTCCGATCAATCGCGTGGCTGCGGCTTGGGCCTTGCCATCGTTTCTGATGTCGCAAAAGCCCATGGTGGCCTGGCAAGCTGCCGATCTGATGGATCAGGTGTTGCCTTCGAGGTGATGTTCGCCCGTTAGACGGCGAGGGCAGATCGAGGGCGGGCGGACCGTCAGATCGGAAATACTGTCGCCGAGGTGAATGTGGTCCCGTCGATGCATGCCCCGCGCGAGGCTGAATGACGCTGGCCACTGAGATTGGGCGCATGTCTTCGTGCCGCCGCTGTGCCCGAACCGGAGGAGGTCATCTTCTCGGTATTGCCGGAGGCGGATATGCGGCCCATTGAACGTGTTGTGCAAAGCGGGAGCGAGCGCAGGGGGCGAGGCCGGCGCAGGGCACCGCTTTGGTGCGGCTTTGGCTGGCCCGGTTCGCCGAGGGGACATTCGGCAAACCGACCCGCACGGCGTGCCGGGGTGAGCAGCCGCGATGCCTTGCAGGGAGCATCGGGGGGCGGGCGCTTCAGGCGGCCCCCCCCTGCGCGGCACCCTGCGCGGCCCCGGCTAAAGCGCCCGCCAGCCGATGTCGCGGCGGCAGAACCCTTCGGGCCAGTCGATCGCATCGACCATGGCATAGGCGCGGCCCTGCGCCTCGGCCAGGGTTGCGCCGCGCGCGGTGACGGTCAGCACCCGGCCGCCGCTGGCGGTTATCCGCCCCTCGCCGCCGCTGGTTCCGGCGTGAAAGACCATCTGCCCGGAGGTCTCGGGAAGCGCCTCCAGCCCCTTGATCTGGCTACCTTTTTCATAAGATCCGGGGTAACCCCTCGCCGCCATCACCACGCAGAGCGCATGGTCATCGGCCCATTGCGCCCGGACCTGATCGAGCCGTCCTTCGGCGCAGGCCAGCAGCAGATCCAGCGCCTGCGCCCCCAGCCGCATCATCAGCACCTGGGCTTCCGGGTCGCCAAAGCGGACATT
>CAZPWV010000258.1:0-3361 GCA_964590825.1 uncultured Rhodobacter sp.
ACCCACCGCGCCGAGATCTGCATCGACAAGCTGTTTTCCCCCGACGGGCCGACCGGACGGCTGGGGCTGGTCGAGTTTCGCGGCTTCGAGATGCCACCGCATCCGCGCATGAGCCTGGCGCAGCAATTGCTGATCCGCGCCCTCATCGCCCGCTGCTGGCACAGCCCCGTCAGCGGCGGCCCGGTGCGCTGGGCAACGGTGCTGCACGACCGCTTCATGCTGCCGCATTTCCTCTGGGAGGATCTGCTCAGCCTGCTGGCCGACCTGCGCGCCCATGGCTTCGACTTTGACCCGGTCTGGTTCGAGGCGCAGGCCGAATTCCGCTTTCCCTTCTGCGGCCAGATCGAGGCCGGGCTGGATACGGGCGGGGTGCATCTGGAACTGCGCCAGGCGCTCGAACCCTGGCATGTGCTGGGCGAAACCGGGGCGATCGGCGGCACCGTGCGCTACACCGACAGCTCGGTCGAGCGGTTGCAGGTCAAGCTGACCACCCTGCACCAGGACCGCTACACCGTGATGGTGAACCGCCGCCCGGTGCCGCTGAGCCGCACCACCACATCGGGGGTTTCGGTGGCCGGGGTGCGCTTCAAGGCCTGGCAGCCCGCCGCCGCGCTGCACCCGACGCTGCCGGTCGATGCACCGCTCCGCTTTGACATCTACGACCGCTGGTCGGGCCGGGCGCTGGCGGGCTGCACCTATCACGTCGCCCACCCCGGCGGGCGCAGCTACGATACCTTTCCGGTCAACGGCTACGAGGCCGAGGCGCGGCGTCTGGCCCGGTTCGAGCCGCATGGCCATACGCCGGGGCCCTATACCCCCGCCCCCGAGACCGTTCACCCCGAATTCCCCTTGACCCTTGACCTGCGCCGCCCCATCGGGCTTGAGTGAGCCAAGCCGATGTGATCCATGACCCAAAACCCCGCCGCCGACCTTTTTGCCGCCTATCGCCTCACGCCGGGGGTTGCGGATGAACTTTTCGACGCCGGTGGGCAGATGCGTCCGGTCTGGCGCCGCTTCGTCGAGCGGTTTTCCCAGTTGAGCCAGGCCGAGGTCAGCGCGCGTTTTGAACGCGCCGATCAGTATCTGCGCGATGCGGGGGTATTCTTTCGGCAGTATTCCAGCGATCCGCTGGCCGAACGCGCCTGGCCGCTCAGCCATATTCCGGTGATCCTGCACGAAACGGAATGGGCGCAGATCTGCACCGGGCTGAGCCAGCGGGCCGATCTGCTCGAACGGGTGATGGCCGATCTTTACGGCCCCGGACGGCTGGTCAGCGAAGGCCATCTGCCGGCCGAACTGGTGGCCGGCTCGCGCCAGTGGCTGCGCCCGATGGTGGGGCTGGCGCCGCGCGGCGGCCATTTCCTGCATTTCCTCGCCTTCGAGATCGGCCGCTCGCCCGATGGCCGCTGGCTCGTGCTGGGCGACCGCACCCAGGCGCCCTCGGGGGCGGGCTTTGCGCTGGAAAACCGCATGGCCACCGGGCGGATCTTTCCCGAACGCTTTCCGCGCGCCCATATCCACCGGCTGGCGGGGTTTTTCGGCGCCTTTCGCAGCGCCATGGAGGGGCTGGCACAGGGCAGCGGCGGGGCCGAACGCGCCGCCGCCATCCTCACCCCCGGCCCTTCGAACGATACCTATTACGAACACACCTATATCGCCCGCTACCTCGGGCTGATGCTGCTCGAAGGCGAGGATCTGCTGGTGCAGGACGGCCAGGCGATGGTGCGCACGATCGAGGGGCCGCAGCCGCTTGGCGCGCTGTGGCGGCGCATCGACGCGGCCTTTGCCGATCCGGTGGAACTGGATGCCAGCAGCCGCATCGGCACCCCGGGGCTGATGGAGGCGGTGCGGGCGGGCACGCTGGGCATGGTCAATGCGCTGGGATCGGGCGTGCTCGAAATGCGGGCGATGATGGCCTTCCTGCCGCGGATCTGCGAGGTGCTGACCGGCGGGCCGTTGCTCTTGCCCAATATCGCCACCTGGTGGTGCGGTGGCGCCAACGAGCGCGCCCATGTGCGCGACCATGCCAGCCAGATGATGATCGGCTCGGCCTATGCCTGCGATCTGCCCTTCGACCTGGGCGCGGCCACGGCGCTGGGCGGGGCGTTGCGCGGCGCGGCGCGGGCCTCGATTGCCGACTGGCTCGAGGCCGAGGGCGCCGCCCTTGTCGGACAAGAGGCGGTGACGCTCTCGACCACCCCGGCCTGGGTCGAACCCGAAACCGGCGCCGGGCGGGTCGAACCCTGCCCGATGACGGTGCGGGTCTTTGCCGCGCGCGACGCGCAGGGCCAGTGGCATTTCATGAAGGGCGGCTATGCCCGCATCGGGCGCTCGGGCGATGCCACGGCGCTGGCCATGCAGCGCGGCGGCGCGGTGGCCGATGTCTGGGTCGTCGCCGACCGGCCGGTGCCGCAAGACACGCTGCTGCCCCGCGCCGCGCGGGGCGCCCGCCGCGCCGCCCCCGGCATTCTGCCCGCCCGCGCCGCCGACAACCTGTTCTGGCTGGGCCGCTACGTCGAGCGCACCGAAGACGCGATCCGGCTCATTCGCGCCTATCACCTGCGCCTTGCCGCCACCGACAACCCCGAAGACCCGCGGCTGCGGCTGTTGCGCCGCTTCCTCGCCGGCTACGGCATCGACCTGGCGCAGCCGGTGCCCGCGGCGCTGATCGAGCGGATCGAGGCGGCGCGGGGCTGCGCGGCCAAGGTGCGCGACCGTTTCTCGACCGATGGCTGGGCGGCGCTGGGCGATCTGGCCCGCACCGGCAGCGCCATGACCGCCACCGCCCGCCCCGGTGACGATGCCGCCCGTGCAATGTCGGTCTTGCTGCGCAAGATCACCGGCTTTTCCGGCCTCGTGCATGAAAACATGTATCACTTTTCCGGCTGGACCTTTCTCAGCCTCGGCCGGGCGCTGGAACGCGCCGATGCGCTGGCCGCGCTGCTGGCCGGTTTTGCCGACCCGAAGGCGCCCTCGGGGGCGCTCGATATTGCCATCGAGGTGGCCGACAGCACGATCACCCATCAACGCCGCTACCGCATGGAACGCTCGCGCGAGACGGTGGTCGATCTGCTCGCCCTCGACGGCGACAACCCGCGCTCGATCCTGTTCCAGATCGAACGCCTGCGCCGCCACGCCGCCGAATTGCCGCAGGCGCGCGACAATGGCCGCCTCGCCGCGCTCTCGCGTGCGATCGTGCCGCTGGAAAGCCTGCTGTCGGTGGCCGGCCCCGACGAAATCGGCACCCCGCGCCTGGCACAGATGCGCGACGAACTGGCGGTGATCTCCGATCTCGTCGCGCAAAGCTACCTGAGGTAGAGATGCGCTACGACATCCGCCTTGCCATCGATTACGATTATGC
>CAZPWV010000259.1:0-3360 GCA_964590825.1 uncultured Rhodobacter sp.
CATCGTCTGCACCGAGATCGGCGCATCGCCCCCCACTGGCACCCGCCCCACCATGATCTGGCGGGATTTGCGGCGGTAAATGTTGCGCCAGGGGCGGATGGGGTTGAGCGACATGGGCGGCCTCCGGTTGGGTGCGCCAAGAGATAGGGCAGCCGCCGCCCGAGGGCAACGGTTGCAGATCAGTCCAGACGCAGGAAAGGGCGGCTCAGTTGCCGGGCGCCGAAAGCACCGGCAGCGGCACTTCGGGCGTGGCCGGCAAGACGGCGCTGGCATCGGCCAGAGCCACCATCCGGGCCAGATCGGCATCGACGCCCAGATCGGCCATGGCATAGGCGCTGCCCAGCGTTTCCGGCGACAGCACGACATTCTTGGTGACCGCGCCCTTGGCACCGGCAGGGCCATGCGCCACGCCATTGACGGCAAAATAGATCGCCCCCGATTCGCCCGTGCGCAGCACCGGCGGCTCTTCCAGGCGGGGCACGGCGAAACGCTCGCCCGCATCCATGACCTTTTCGAAGATCACCGAACCATCGCCCGCGGTGACCCGCACCCAGGAGGGCCGCACCGCCAGCACCTCGACCTCGGGCGCCTCGGCGCCAAGGGTGCGCACCAAAGCGGGGCCGGTGGCCGGTGCCGCACCCGGAGCAACCTGCGCCCCGGCATCGGCCAGCAGCAGCGCGGCGCGCGGATCCTGACCCGCCAAAAGGCCGGTTTCGCGCGGATCGATGGCGGCAATCGGGCCATCGCGGGCGATCAGCACCGGGGTTTCCAGCGCGGCCGGGCGGTAAAGCCGGTCCAGCGCCTCGGTCGAAGGCGCGGTGGGGGCCATGTCGGTCGTGGCCATCTGCACCGGGTTCACCGATTGCAGCGGATCGATTTCGGCAATCACGCCGGGGGCCTGATCGACCGGGGAAAGCTGCACCCGCTGCACCTCTTGCAGCACCGCCCAGCCACCATAGCCGATCCCACCCGCGACCAGCGCCAGAACCAGCACCGAACCCAGCGCCCGCGGATCGATCCGCGACCAGATGGAATCGGTCTTGGGGATGAAGGAGGCATTGGGGTTGGCCAGCGCCTCGGCCACATCGGCGGGGCGCCGGCTTGCCTTTGGCCCCGAGGCTTCGGCCGCCATGCCGTGAATGGGGGTATAGCCGGCCTCGGCGCAGAACCGCTCGAAAGCCCAATCGGGATCGAGCCCCAGATAGCGGGCATAGGAACGGACATAACCGGCAATGAAGGACGGGGTCTCGAAGGCGGTGACGTCACAGCCCTCGATCGCGGCGATATAGGCCGCCTTGATCCGCAATTCGCGCTGCACATCCAGCAGCGATCTGGCCAGCGTGGCGCGTTCGCCGCGCATCACGTCGCCCAGACGCAGATCGAAATCGTCAAAGCCCTTTGGCTTGACCACTGCTTGCGTCGAAGGTTTGCCCTTCCACCCGATCATCTGCCCGTCCCTGCCCCGTGTCCATCCGCGCGATTCGACCCTTAAGGACCGGAATCGTTTTGAAATTCATAACACAAGCCTCGGGGGCGTGCATCCGCAGAAATCTTCAGGCGCTGGCCTCGGCGCGATTCAGCGCACAGCGCGACCAGAGCGCATCCATCGCGTGCACCAGACCGTCGATCTGCTTGAGGTCGTGCACCGGCGAGGGGGTGAACCGCAGCCGCTCGGTGCCACGCGGCACGGTGGGGAAGTTGATCGGCTGCACATAGACGCCGAACTCGGCCAGAAGCATGTCAGAGAGCGCCTTGGTGTGCTTGGGGTCGCCAATCACCACCGGCACAATGTGGCTGCCGTAGTCGATGATCGGCATTCCCAGCGCTTTCAGCCGCATTTTCAAGACCTTGGCGTGCAATTGCTGGGCGTCGCGCAGCTTTTGCCCTTCGGCGGTTTTCAAAAACGCGATCGAGGCGGCGGCACCGGCGGCAATCGCCGGCGGCAGCGAGGTGGTGAAGATGAACCCCGGCGCATAGGAGCGGATCGCATCCACCATGCGCTCGGAAGCGGCGATGTAGCCGCCGAACACGCCAAAGGCCTTGCCCAGCGTGCCGTTGAAAATGTCGATCCGCTGCATCTCGCCCAGTTGCTCGGCAATGCCCGCGCCGCGCGGCCCATACATGCCCACGGCGTGAACCTCATCAAGGTAGGTCAGCGCGCCGAATTCCTCGGCCACGTCGCAAATCGCCGAAATCGGGCCAAAATCGCCATCCATCGAATAGACCGATTCGAAGGCGATCAGCTTGGGCGCCGCCGGATCATCGGCGGCGATGAGTTCGCGCAGATGGCCCACATCATTGTGGCGGAAGATGCGCTTGGCGCCGCCATTGCGCTTGATGCCCTCGATCATCGAGGCGTGGTTGAGGCTGTCGGAGTAAATGATGAGGCCGGGGAACAGCTTGTGCAGCGTGGACAGCGTGGCGTCATTGGCAATATAGGCCGAGGAAAACACCAGTGCCGTTTCCTTGCCGTGCAGATCGGCGATCTCGGCCTCGAGCCGCTTGTGATAGGCGGTGGTGCCCGAAATGTTGCGCGTCCCGCCAGAGCCGGCCCCCACCGCATCGAGCGCCTCGTGCATCGCGGCCAGAACCGCCGGATGCTGGCCCATGCCCAGATAGTCATTGCCACACCAGACGGTGATATCCTGCTTTTGCCCGTCGGGACGGTTCCACACCGCCTTCGGATAGGCGCCCTTCTCGCGTTCGATGTCGATGAAGGTGCGATAGCGGCCTTCGTCGTGCAGCCGTGCAATCGCCTGATCGAGCGCGAGATTGTAATCCATGTCCGTTCCCCTGGCTTTGGTCAGCATGTTCGCTGGGTTGGTCCTATCGGCCCGATGCGTGGGCGACATTGATAAAGGTCAAAGTCGTTTTTGTAGAGCTTAAATTTGACGCATTCAAAAATACATATTTTCGTGTGCTGCGGCGCGGCGGCTCTCACAGGGGTTTTCGGCGCCAGACCGGCTTTCAAACGGGCTTTCAGACCGGCTTTCAAACGGGCCCACCGGCTCTGGCATCTGCCCCATACGGCTGCTAGCCTGCGCCAAACAGGAGGCCCAAATGACGCTCGACGCCGTTCTTTCCCGCATCGACCAGAACCTGCCGCAAGCCACCGACCGGCTGATGGATCTGCTGCGCATCCCCTCGATTTCCACCGATCCGGCCTATCGGCCCGCCTGCGCCGAGGCCGCCAGATGGCTGGTCAACGAACTGGAATCGCTCGGATTTGTGGCCTCTGTGCGGGAAACGCCCGGTCATCCGATGGTGGTGGCGCGCCACCAGGGGGCGGGGCGGCACATTCTCTTTTACGGCCATTATGACGTGCAGCCGGTCGATCCGCTGGATCTCTGGGAAGACGAT
>CAZPWV010000260.1:0-3345 GCA_964590825.1 uncultured Rhodobacter sp.
GCTTCTGGTCAGCTTCATTTCGCTGGGCTGGCGGGCCGGTCTGGTGGTGACGATGTCGATCGCGCTGGTGCTGGCGCTGACCTTTGTCATTCTCGACGGCATGGGGGTGACGCTGCAACGGATCTCGCTTGGCGCGCTCATCATTGCGCTCGGGCTGTTGGTGGACGATGCGATGATCGCCATCGAAACGATGATTGCCCGGCTTGAGGCGGGCGACAGCATCGGCCGCGCCGCCTCGCACGCCTGGACCTCGATTGCCTTTCCGATGCTGTCGGGCACGCTGGTCACCGTGGCCGGCTTCATTCCGATCGGGCTCAATTCCAGCCAGGCGGGCGAATTCACGATTTCGCTGTTTTACGTCATCGCCATTTCGCTGCTGCTGTCCTGGGTGGTGGCGGTGCTTTTCGCGCCGCTGATCGGGGCGGCATTCCTGCCCGCGCATCTGCCCCATCACGACCCCAGGCCGGGCCGGCTGCGGCGGCTCTTTCACTGGCTGCTGCGCGGTGCGATGCGGCTCAAATGGCTGACCGTGCTGGCCACGGTGGCGCTGTTTGGCACCTCGCTTTACGGGATGCGCTTTGTCGAGCAGCAGTTCTTTCCCGCCTCCGACCGGCCCGAATTGCTGGTGGACGTGAACCTGCGGCAGAATTCGGCGATTGCCGCCACCGATCTGGCGCTGGCCGATCTGGATGCGTTTCTGGCCAGCCGCCCCGAAGTGGCGCATTGGACGACCTATGTGGGCCGGTCCTCGCCGCGGTTCCTGCTCTCGCTCGATGCCCCCACGCCGGCGCCCTTCATGGGGCAGATCGTGGTGATGACGAAAGGGCTGGAGGACCGCAACGCCCTGCGCGCCGCGCTCAATGCCCATGCCGCGACGCTGGCGGGGGTCGATGTGTTCACCAAGCTGCTGGAACTGGGGCCGCCGGTGGGCAAGCCGGTGCAATACCGCCTGTCCGGCCCCGACCGGGCGCGGCTTCTGGCCGAGGCGCGGGCCCTGGCCGAGCGGCTGGCGCAGGACCCGCGGCTCACCAATATCACCATCGACGAGGGCGAGCCGGTGCGGGTGGCGCGGGTCGTGCTGGACCAGGAGCGGCTGCGGCAGCTGGGACTGACGCAAAAGGATGTGGCGCAGGCGCTGCAAACGCTGTTCGAAGGCGTCACCATCACCGAATTGCGCAACGGCCAGACGCTGGTCGATGTGGTGGCACGCGGCCGCGCCGAAGATCGCAGCTCGATTGCCTCGCTGGCCTCGCTGCAACTGCCCTCGCCCGAGGGGGTTCCGGTGCCGCTGCTCAGCTTTGCCACGCTCGACTGGCAGCTTGAACCGCCGGTGCTTCATGCCCGCAACCGGGTGCCGACGATCACCGTCAAGGCCGCCGTGGTGGGCAAGAACCAGCCCGCCACGATTGCCAAGGCGCTGGCCGGCGATGTGGCGGCGCAGGCCTCCGGGCTGCCGCCGGGCCATGCCATCACCATGGGCGGGGTGATCGAGAACAGCGGCGAAAGCCAGGCGCCGATCATTGCCGTGGTGCCGCTGATGGTGCTCATCATCTTCACCCTCGTGATGGTGCAGATGCAGAGCTTCCGGCTGATGTTCATCGTGCTGGCGGTGGCGCCGCTGGGCCTGATCGGGGTGGTTTCTGCCATGCTGCCATCGGGTCAACCCCTTGGTTTTGTGGCGATTTTGGGGGTTCTGGCGCTGGTGGGCATCCTGATCCGCAACTCGCTCATCCTGATTGCCGAGGTCGAGGTGCTGATCGAGGCCGGGCGCAGCCGGTGGCAGGCGATCTTCGAGGCCTCCGACAGCCGGGCGCGGCCGATCGTGCTGACCGCCGCCGCCGCATCGCTGGCGCTGATCCCGATCTCGCGCGAGGTGTTCTGGGCGCCGATGGCCTTTGCAATGATGGGCGGCATCATCGCGGGAACGCTGATTACCCTGCTTTTCGCGCCGGCACTTTATTGCGTGATCTTCGGGGTGAAGCCGCCTTCCGGGGCGACGCCCGAAACCGCGCCCGCGGAACCGGGCCCGGTGTCAGCCGAACAAGCGGCGGATTCGGCAGCGGATTCGGGGGCGGATTCGGGGGCGCCGGCACAGGCCGGGGGCGCTTAACGGCTGATTAGGCAATTTCTGCCATGCTCGGGCGAAACCCAACGCCCGAGGCCGTGCCATGTTGCCGTCCCTGCCGCCCCTGCCTGCCCCCGCCCCGCCCGGCGCCAATGTGCTGGCGCTGCCGCAAGGCGCGGCGCACCCGTCCGTCGCGCGCATCGCGCCGCATCCGCTGGCCGAGGCGGGAGAGGCCCGTCGCGGCGCTGCGCCCGCCCTGCCGCAGGCCCCCGCCGGCACGCAGGCGCCCGGACTGGCGCCCGGACTGGCGCCAAGTCTGCCTCCCGGTCTGCCTCCCGGTCTTCTGACGGTGGCGGGCAATGGCACCGCGGCTGCCCCCACAGGCGGGGCGCCCGTGCCGCAGGCTGAAGCGGCTCTGCCCGGATCGGCCCAAGCCGCGACCGCCCAAGCCGTGATCGCCCAGGCCGCAACGACCCTGCCTGTTGCGGCGGGGGCGGCCTCTGCCCTGGCGGCCGGCACGGTTTCGGCCAGCGGCGGGGCGGCGCCGATGTCGCTGGTCGCGGCGCAGATGCTTGGCGGCGAAACCGCCGCAATGCAGAACCTTCTGGCGCAGCAGGCCGCCACCCGGGCCCTGCCTGCCGCGCCACGCCGCGCCCCTCCGGTCCCGGCCGATGCCCCCGCCAGCGCCGCCGATCACACCCCCGACGGCGCGCTCAACCCCCATGCGCCGCCGCCGGCCAGCGTCTTGCCGCATCCGCTGGGCACGGCCGCCCCGGCGCGACCCGCCGCCGCTCCGGGCACCGCCGAGGCCGATGTCTGGGCCGAGATCGAGGCGATCGCCCGGCAGATGGCGCCGCTCGTGCCCCCGCCCGGCGCAACCGCCCTGCCCCGCGCCACCACCGCCTGGCTGCTGGCCGGGGCGCTGTTTGCCGGGCTGTTTCTCTTTGTCGTGCTGACCAGTTGAACCGATACCGGGCCGCGCAACGGCGGCGCCAGACCGGCAAAAGCCAGAGCGGCAAAAGCCAGAGCGGCCAAACGCAAAGGGCCGCCCCCGGTGGAGCGGCCCTGCAAGCTTTGACCGGCCTTGCGGCCCGGCCCGGAGCGGCGATCTTACTTGATCTTGCCTTCCTTGTATTCGACATGCTTGCGCACGACCGGATCGTATTTGTTCACGGTCATCTTTTCGGTCATGGTGCGGGCATTCTTCTTGGTCACATAGAAGTGCCCGGTGCCCGCCGTCGAGTTCAGACGGATCTTGATCGTCGTCGGCTTCGCCATTT
>CAZPWV010000261.1:0-3315 GCA_964590825.1 uncultured Rhodobacter sp.
AGCGAGGGCCCGGTAGACAGGGCGCATCTGGAAGACCTGATCCGGGCCGGGCGGGTCGGGCCCGATACGTTGATCTGGGCCGAGGGCATGGCCAGTTGGGAAGAGGCGCGCAACCATTTTGCCTTTGGCGCCGCACCGGCCCGCGCAACACCGGCCCGCGCCGGAGCCATGCCACCGCCACCAATGCCCGCGCAAGGCCATTCCGGCCAGCTTTACCCCGGCGCCCCCGCCCGCGGCTTTACCGAGGCGGTGAAAGTCTGCTTTCAGAAGTACATCACCTTCAAGGGCCGGGCGAGCCGCTCGGAATATTGGTGGTTCATGCTTTTCATCTCGCTGGGCGGCATCGTTGGCGCAATGCTCGAAGGCGCCATGGGCGGCGACGGGCAGGTGCTGAACGGGCTTTTCTCGCTGGCCACCTTTTTGCCCTCGATCTCGGTGCAGGTGCGCCGCCTGCATGACATCAACCGCTCGGGCTGGTGGATCGGCGGGTTCTACCTTGCGCTGATCCCGGCGGCGGTCTTGTTCGCCTTTCTGGTTACGGCCACCGAGTCCGGCTCGGGCAATGCGCGCAACATACTGGTATTGCTCGGCACCACCGCGGCCGTTTGCCTTCTGGGCTACGTCATCACCATGTTCGTCTTTCTGGTGAAGCGCGGTGACGGTGGCCCGAACCGCTTCGGCTAGGCCGCCTCGAACCGGATCGCCTTGCGCAGGAACTGCGTGGCATGGGCCGAGACCGAGGCCGGATCGCCGGTGGTGAGGTATTTGGAGACCGTGCCCGAGCCCACGAATTCGGGCCGGCGTTGCAGGTAATCGGCGAGGCTCTCGGCGACCAGATTGGCCTGGGAATAGACCGTCACATCCGCCCCCAGCGCCTCCTGAAAGGTGTTTTGCATCAAAGGGTAATGGGTGCAGCCCAGAATCGCGGCCTGCGGATGCGGCATCCGCCGCTTGAGCGCCTCGACGTGGCTTTTCACCAGCGCCTCGGCCAGAATTTCATCGCCGGTCTCGATCGCATCGACCACGCCGCCGCAGGGCTGCGCCTCGACATCCACGCCAATCGCGCGATAGGCCAGTTCGCGCTGAAAGGCGCGGCTGGCCACCGTGGCGGGCGTAGCAAAAAGCGCCACATGCTTCACCGCCACCTCGCGCGGGGGGGAATTGTCGCCCCATTGCCGTTCGGTCAGCGCCTCGATCAGCGGCACGAACACCCCCAGCACGCGCTTGTCTTTGGGGATCCAATGCTCCTGCATCCGCTTGAGCGCGGCGGCCGAGGCGGTGTTGCAGGCCAGAATGACCAAATCGCACCCCTCGGCCCAGAGCCGCTCCACGCCCTTGCAGGTCAGGCGGAAAATATCATCGGCGTCGCGCACCCCATAGGGGGCATTTGCATTGTCGCCGTAATAGACAAAGGCCACCCCGGGCAGCCGTTTCACCAGCGCCTCATGCACGGTCAGGCCCCCCAGACCGCTATCGAAAACCCCAACCGCCATGCCTGCCCCCGTTGCCCACGTCGCCCGTCCGACCTGCCGCCTTTTGCGGCGCGTTGCCCCCTTTCTAAGCCCCCTGCCCGCGGAAATAAACGGCTATTCGGCGGCCATTGGCACGGGCGCCCCACCGGCGCGGATGCCCGCCAGCAATTCGGCCCGGCGCCGCGCCGCCTGCTCCACTGCGGCCGCCTTCACCGGCCCATAGCCGCGAATGGCCAGCGGAAGCTCGGCCAGTTCCCGCAAAGCCGCCTCGGTTTCGGGCGTAAGGCGGGGCAGAAGCTCCTCCATGTCGGCCTCGTATTGCGCAATCAACGCCCGTTCGGTGCGCCGTTCCGCCAGCCAGCCAAAGGGGTCCAGCGCGGTGCCGCGCAGCCCCTTGAGCGCGGCAAGCACCCGGAAGGCAGCGAGCATCCAGGGCCCGAAGCGGCGCTTTTTCGGCCGCCCGTCGGGGTCGCGCCCGGCCAACACCGGCGGCGACAGGTGAAACTGCATTCTGAACCCCGGCTCGAACTCCGCCCGTGCCCGCGCGGCGGTGGCCAGATGCAGCCGCGCCACCTCGTATTCGTCCTTGTAGGCGAGAAGCTTGTGATAGCCCTTCGCCACCGAAGGCCGCAGGCTCTCGGGCACCCGCGCCACCGCCGCCTCATAGCGCTCAGCCAGCGCGGCATTTTGATAGGCGCGCAGATGGGCGGCGCGGAAGGCCACCGGGTCTGGTGCCACTGCGGCCTCGGGGGTCAGCGCCTGCGCGGCCTCTTGCGGGAAGGCAAAGGCCCAGCGGCCCAGTTCAAAAGCGCGCTGATTGGCCTCGGGGCTGGCGCCGTTCAGCTCGATCGCCCGCAATATCGCCCCCCGCGAGAGCGGCAGATACCCCGCCTGCCAGGCCGCCCCCAGCACCGCCATGTTGGAATAGATGGTGTCACCCAAAAACACTCGTGCGAACTCCGAGGCATCGAAAAACGCCACCCGTTCACGCAGCCGCGCCTCGAGCGCCCGCCGCAACTGGCCGGCAGGCAGGCGAAAATCACGGTTGCGGGTGAACTCGCCGGTGACGATCTCGTGGCTGTTCACCACCGCCCCGCTGCGCCCCGGCGCCATCAGCCCCAGCGTTTTCGCCCCCGCGCTCACCACCAGATCGCCGCCAATCAGGCAATCGGCCTCGCCCACCGCCACGCGAATGGCGGAAATATCGGCGGGGCGGTTGGCCAGCCGCAGATGGATGTGCACCGCCCCGCCCTTTTGCGCAAGGCCCGCCATTTCCATCATGCCGGCGCCCTTGCCGTCGATATGCGCCGCCATCGCCAGCACCGCCCCCACCGTCACCACACCGGTGCCGCCGACGCCGGTGATGACCACGTTATGCGTGCCGTTGATTGGGGGCAAAACGGGTTCGTCCATCTCCGGCAATTGCAGCGCTTTGGGCGCAGATTTGCGGGGTTTGGCGCCCTCAAGCGTGACAAAGCTGGGGCAATAGCCCTTCACACAGGAAAAATCCTTGTTGCAGCTTGATTGGTCGATGGCGCGTTTGGTGCCAAGCTCGGTTTCCACCGGCACGATGGAAACGCAGTTCGATTGCACCCCGCAATCGCCGCAACCCTCGCAGACATCGGTATTGATGAACACCCTCCGGTCCGGGTCGGGGAAGGTGCCGCGCTTTCTGCGCCGGCGTTTTTCGGCCGCGCAGGTCTGCACATAGATCAGCGCCGATACTCCCTTTTCCTGCGCCAGCCGCTCTTGCACCGGCATCAGCCCGGCGCGTTCGACACATTCCACCCCGGCGGGAAAGGCGCCAAGGTCCAGCCCTTCCTTTTCATCATAAACCACCACG
>CAZPWV010000262.1:0-1460 GCA_964590825.1 uncultured Rhodobacter sp.
ATCCACCTCGCGGCCATCGGGGTCGGCATCACAGATGAACTGGCAACTGTCCTTGGCGCGGTCATGCAGCCTTGCATGGTAGCAGCGCCCGGAAATGGCGAGCGGCAGCCGCCCGTGCCCCCAGACCTCGACCGCCACCCCCGCCGCCGCTCCGGCACGGGCAAGGGCCGCAATCGAGCCCATCGGCAATTCGGGCGGCAGGCAGATGCGCCGCGCGCCGCGCCGCGCCAGATAGGCGAGCGTGCCCTCGTTATAGACATTGACCAGCGGCCCGACCCAGAACGGGTGCCCCTCGGGCAGGTGGTTCAGCGCGGTGATGTCATTCACCTCAACCGGCAGGCCCATCGCCCACAAATCATCGGTCAGCGCCCTTTCGCGCTTGAGCGTGACAAGACCCAGGGTCGAGAGCGCCACCTCCTTGCCGCCCGCCTGCAACGCGGCAATGGCGGCGGGAATTTCCGCCTCCCAGAACGGCAGGCGCTTGGAACAGACCACCTCGCCCAGCACGACGCGGGCAACCGGCGCGCTGGCCAGCGCGGCGTAAAAGCCGCGGGTGGTCTCGGCCGACCAGAAAAACAGGTTGGAACCAACCGTCAGATCCATCGGATGTCCTTTCAGCGCCAGGTTTTCGCATAGGCGCCGGCGGTGGCGGCCTGGCCTTCGGTGAGGCGTGCCAGTTCCGCCTCGGGGATCGGCCTGCCCGCCGCCAGCGCATCGGTGGCGGCGCGGAAGCTGCGCACCACCTCGGCCACATAGGCGCGCGAGCGCTGCCGCCCCTCGATCTTCAGCGCGGTGACCCCCGCCTTGGCCAGCGCCGGTATCAGGTGACGCGCATCAAGGCTTACCGGGTCTTCGAACACATGGCCCACCTGCTCGCCCGACTTGAAGCAGCCCTTGCACAGCGTCGGGTAGGGGGCGGGGTGGTCCTTGGGGGTGCGGTGAATGGTGAAGCCGCCGAGCCGTGCGGCCAGTTCGTCATGTTCCTCGGCATAGGCCACATGGCTCGCGGGCGAGCAGACCCCGTTCATGTTGGGCGAGAGCCCCGTGGCGTAAGACGACAGCGCACAGCGCCCCTCGGCCATCACGCAAAGCCCGCCAAAAACGAAAGCCTCGGTCTCGACGTCGATCTCGCGGTTGATCGCGGCGATTTCAGCCACCGTCAGCACGCGCGGCAGCACCACGCGCTTCACCCCGAAAGCCTCGGCATAAAAGTTGATCGCATCGGGGTTGGCGGCGGCGGCCTGCACGCTCAGATGGCGGCGCAGCTTCGGGTGATGGGTGGCGGCATAGTCCAAAAGGCCGATATCGGCCAGAATGACCGCATCGGCACCCGCCGCCTCGGCATCGGCCAGCCGCTGGTGCCAGAGGCTTTCCCCCCCGGCGCGCGGAAAGGTGTTGAGCGCAATCAACACCTTGGCGCCACGCTTGTGGGCACCCGAGATGGCCGGAACCATCTCTTC
>CAZPWV010000262.1:1470-3278 GCA_964590825.1 uncultured Rhodobacter sp.
CTCGCGGCTGAAGTTCAGCCCCGGAAAGTTGCGCGCATTGGTTTCATCGGCAAAGCCGCAATAAACCGCATGGGCACCGGCTTCAACGGCGGCGCGCAGGCTGGCGGGGGTGCCGGCGGGGCAGACAAGCTCGATCATGCCCAACCCTCAAGCCCGCTCTGCCGCGCCGCATCAACCCGGTGCAGCACGGCCCCCGAGCCCTTTTCGGCCAGATCCACCGCACGCCGCAAAAGCCCGCCCAGCGGCCCCGCCAGACCCGCCAGCTCGGCCGACAGGTCCAGTTCGGCATCGTCGATGGCATTGCGCAGCGCCAGCACGGCGGCGGTGTCGCCCTCCACCACCAGATCGCGCGAGAAAAACAGCGCATCGCCATCATAGGCGCCATGCATCATGCCCAGAAAGGCGGCGAGCGGCCCGGCAATGCGCGCCTCGGCCTGCGGCGCGCGGCGATGCGCGCTCAGCCGGACCCCCCCGCGCTGACCGGGGCGCAGATCAAGCAGCAGGCAAAAGGGCAGATCGGTGGGGTCGAGCACAAACCGGGCGCTGCGATAGGGGCCAAGACGCAGAAACAGGCCCGGATGGCCCTGCGCGATGCGCCCCGCCAGTTGCGACAGCGCCAGCGTGACCGGAGCCAGCGGCAGAGGGCGCATCGCCAGCGCCAGCGGCCTGGGCAGACGCGGAATCATCGGGCCGGTTGCGGTCATGGGCACTCCTTTCGCGGGTGCGGCCACGGCTGCACCTCTCCCCTGCATGACCTGCCTTAACGCGCCCGACAATGCGGCAACTTGATCAATATCAATCCCGGCCGATCGCCGCGATGGTAGCGCTCACCCGTCCCGCCACCCGTCCCGCCGCCCATCCTGCCGCCCGCCAATACCGGAGACCCCATGCGCAGCCTGCCCGTTTTCACCGATCTTCGTGCCTTTCTCGGCTGGGCCAAGGCGCAGGGCGCGTTGCACAGCATTGCCGAACCGGTGGCGACCGATCTGCAGATGAGTGCGGTTCACGCGGCCGTGCTGGCGCGCTCCGGGCCGGTGCTGCGCTTTGACACGCCGGTGCTGCCCTCGGGGCGGCACAGCCCGATTCCGGTGGTGTGCAACCTGTTTGGCACCCGCGAGAGGGTGGCGGCAGGGCTGGGGCTGCGGCTGGAGGACGTGCCGGCGCTGGGGGAGTTTCTGGCCGCGCTGCGCCAGCCGCCGCCGGTCGAGGGGATGCGGGACGCGCTGTCGCGCTGGCCGATGCTGAGGGCGGCCTTGCGGACCAGGGTGCAAGTGTCGCGCCACGCCCCGGTGCAGGAGGTGGTTCTGGAGCCCGGTCGCGGGCTTGATCTCGAAGCCCTGCCGGTGCAGCGGCTCTGGCCCGGCGATGGCGGCCGTCTGGTCAGTTGGCCGGTGGTGGTGACGCGCCCCCATGGCAGCGATGCGCAGGCGGTGCAGGCCTATAATCTGGGGGTCTATCGGGCGCAGTTGCACGGGCCCGACAGCCTGATCCTGCGCTGGCTGGCGCATCGGGGTGGTGCGGCGCATCATCGCGGCTGGCTTGGTGCGCGGGCGCCGATGCCGGTGGCGTTGGTGCTGGGGGCCGATCCGGCGACGCTTCTGGCGGCGGCGCTGCCGCTGCCCGAGACGGTATCGGAGCTGAGCTTTTCGGGCGTGTTGCGGGGCGCGCGCAGCCATCTGGTGCCCGCCAGAACGGTGCCGCTGCTGGTGCCCGCCGAGGCGGAAATGGTGATCGAGGGGTGGGTGCATCCCGATGACACCGCCCCCGAAGGCCCGTTTGGCGACCACACCGGCTATTACAACGCCGTC
>CAZPWV010000263.1:0-3233 GCA_964590825.1 uncultured Rhodobacter sp.
CAGACCGAAACTTTGACGCGGAAATTCCCCCCCCCTGCCCGGCGGCGAAGGCGCTTGACACATTCCCTTGGGGAAGGCAGGCCATTTTGTGGTAGCCTGTTGCCGAGTGAGTCCCTTGGGGGAGGGATAAGATGATCCGAATGTCATTGATTACGCTTGTTTCCATTTATCTGGTTCTGGTCGTGGTGGGGCGCGACGAGGGCGGGGGGGCGGCGCCGCAAGGCCTGGCCGAAGCCGCGCCCGAGACTCTGGGGCCGGGCGATCTGGCGCAGCCCGAAAAACTGCTTGTCGTCGCTGCGGCGCCGGCCGAAACCCTGGCCAGCATCACGCCGGTGCGGTTGGCGCCGATGCCGGGGCCGAGCCTGAAACCTTCGCCCGAGCATCGCGTCACGCCCGCAAGCCCGGCCGCAACGGCCACTGGCGGCGCGGTTCTTGCGGTGAACGCGACAAGCGCCAATGTGCGATCCGGCCCCTCGACCGGGCATGACGTGGTGGCGCGGCTGAGCCGGGGCGAGCAGGTGCTGGTGGTGGCCAGCCCCGGCAATGGCTGGGTGCAGATCCGCATCGAGGGGGACGGCGTCAACGGCTGGATTTCGGAACGGTTGCTTTCGGCGCCGCACTGAGAGCCTTGCCGGAGGCGCTTCAATCTCCTATCCCCGCCCAAGGTATTTGGGCGGAGACCGCAATGACCAGAACGATCCTCATCACCGGCTGCTCTTCGGGCATTGGTCTTGATGCCGCGCGGGGGCTGAAAGCCGCCGGATGGAAGGTTTTTGCCACCTGTCGCCGCGAGGAAGACTGTGCCCGGCTGCGGGCTGAGGGCTTGACCTCCTTCGTGCTGGACCTGGCCGATCCCGGCTCGATCGAGGCCGGGTTCAACGAGGCGCTTGCCCGTGGCAAGGGGCGGCTGGATGCGCTTTACAACAATGCCGCCTTTGCCTGCCCCGGCGCGGTCGAAGACCTGCCGGTGGGGGCCTTGCGTGAAATCTTCGAGACCAATGTCTTTGGCCTGCACGACCTGACCAGCCGGGCCATCCGGGTGATGCGGGCGCAGGGCACGAATGGCGAGGGGCGGATCGTGCAATGTTCCTCGGTGCTGGGATTGGTCGGTATCCGCTGGCGCGGCGCCTATGTTGCCACCAAATTCGCGCTGGAAGGGCTGACCGACGTGCTGCGCCGTGAAATGCGCGACACCGGCATCCGGGTCATCACCCTCAACCCCGGCCCGATTCCGACGAAGATCCGCGAAAACTCGATTCCCCATTTCGAGCGCTGGATCGATTGGCAGGCCTCGCCGCGCCGCGCTCAATACGAAGCTTCGCTGCTCAAGCGGCTTTACAGCCCCTCGGGCAAGCCGGACCGGTTCGAGCTGCCGCCCGCGGCGGTGACCGCGGCGCTGATCCGCGCGCTGGAGGCACCCGCTCCGCGATCGCATTATTACGTCACCAAGGCCACGCATCTTTCGGCGCTGATCCGTCGCGCCCTGCCGTTGCGGCTGCAAGACTGGCTGCTGTCGAAGGCCTGAGCAAAAAGCCTCGCAATTTGCCCGATGACCGCTACTGTATGCCGGCGCGGGCAGGGAGGGCACATGCGTAACGATCCGTTGTTCTGGCTTTCGGCGCTGGCGGTGCTGGCGGTGGCGGTCATTCTGGCGCTGGGCATCGGCAGTTTTGGCCGCGGCGGCGAATTCAACAAACGCAATGCCAACAAGCTGATGCGGCTGCGCATCGTGGCGCAGGCGGTTGCAGTTGCGCTGATTGTGCTGTTTGTCTGGCTGCGCAAAGGCTGAAGGGGGCAAGCATGGTCGTTCTCAACCGGATCTACACGCGCACCGGAGATGCGGGTGAAACCGCATTGGTCAATGGTCAGCGGGTGGCGAAACACGCGCCCCGCGTGCGGGCTTATGGCACGGTGGACGAGCTGAACGCCACGCTGGGCCTGGCGCGGCTTCATGCGGCGGGGGTGGTGGATGCCGATCTTGCCCGCATTCAGAACGATCTGTTCGATCTTGGCGCCGATCTGGCCCGCCCCGAGATGGAACGCGATGGCGAGGCCGGTTATCCGGTGCTGCGGGTGGTGGCGGCGCAGGTCACGCGGCTGGAGACGGAAATCGATGCGATGGTGGCGCGGCTCGAACCGCTGCGCAGCTTTGTGCTGCCCGGCGGATCGGCGCTTTCGGCGCATCTGCATCTGTGCCGCACCGTGGCCCGGCGTGCTGAACGCGAGGCGGTGGAACTGGCCTCGATGGAGGCCGTCAACGATCAGGCGGTGAAATATCTCAACCGGCTTTCGGACTGGTTCTTTACCGCCGCGCGCATCGCCAATGACGAAGGCAGGGCCGATGTGCTCTGGGTTCCGGGCGCGAACCGCTGAGGCGGGGCCGAAGCGGCGGGGCCTCCGGTGGAGGCACCGGCGAGCGGAAGGGCGGAGCCCCGGCCCGGAGGGCGGGCCGAAGCGGCGCCGGGGGGCGCTGAGGCATCGGGGTGCCGTTTGCGCAAACGAAACCTGCGACGTGACGTAGCGACAGCATGACGCGTCGATTTTTGTCTGTCTTTCGCTGCATCCGCATTGTAACAAAATTGCCGAAACCAGAATCCGTCCCCTCGGGGGCGCTCTTTCGAAACCTTGGGAGACACCGCCGATGAAGGTCCTCGTGCCTGTGAAGCGCGTGATCGACTACAACGTGAAAGTCCGTGTGAAGGCGGATGGCAGCGGGGTCGATCTGGCGAATGTGAAGATGTCGATGAACCCTTTCGACGAGATTGCCGTGGAAGAGGCGATCCGGCTGAAGGAAAAAGGCGTTGCCTCGGAGATCGTGGTGGTGTCGGTCGGCGTGAAACAGGCGCAGGAAACCCTGCGCACGGCGCTGGCCATGGGGGCGGACCGCGCCATTCTGGTGCTGGCGGCCGATGACGTTCACACCGATATCGAGCCTCTGGCGGTGGCGAAGATCCTTGCCAAGGTCGCAGCGGAAGAACAGCCGGGCCTGATTATCGCGGGCAAGCAGGCGATCGACAACGACATGAATGCCACCGGCCAGATGCTGGCAGCGCTGCTGGGCTGGAGCCAGGCCACCTTTGCCTCGGAAGTGGTGATCGAGGGCGATGCCGCCAAGGTCACCCGCGAGGTGGACGGCGGTCTGCAAACCCTTTCGGTCAAGCTGCCGGCGATCGTGACCGCCGATTTGCGCCTGAACGAGCCGCGCTATGCCTCGCTGCCCAACATCATGAAGG
>CAZPWV010000264.1:0-1439 GCA_964590825.1 uncultured Rhodobacter sp.
CGGATCGAACCCGAGGTGATGATTGCGCATCTGGTCCGCATCGCCGCGCTGGAGGGGGCGGAAATTGCCGCCGATGCGCTGGCGCTGATTACCCGCGCCGCCGAAGGCTCGGTGCGCGATGCGATGAGCCTGCTCGATCAGGCGATTTCGCACGGTGCGGGCGAAACCACGGCGGCGCAGGTGCGGGCGATGCTGGGCCTGGCCGACCGCTCCCGCGTGCTGGACCTGTTCGAGATGGTGCTCAAGGGCGATGCGGCGGCGGCGCTGACCGAGCTTGGCGCGCAATATTCCGATGGTGCCGACCCGATGGCGGTGCTGCGCGATCTGGCCGAAATCACCCATTGGGTTTCGGTGATAAAGATCACCCCCGAGGCCGCCGACGACCCCACCGTGCCCCCCGAGGAACGCACCCGCGGCCAGGCGATGGCGGCGGCCATTCCGATGCGGGTGCTCTCGCGGCTCTGGCAGATGTTGCTGAAGGCGATCGAAGAGGTGGCGGCGGCCCCCAACGCGATGATGGCCGCCGAAATGGCGCTGATCCGATTGACCCATGTGGCCGACCTGCCCGACCCGGAAACGCTGATGCGCAGGGTTCTGGGCGGGCCGGGCGGCGCCGGCCCCGCGCAAGGCGGCTCTGGCTCTGGCGGCGCTGGCTCGGGCGGCGCTGGCCCCCGCGCCGAGGCCAGCACACGCCACATTCTGGGCGGCCGGGCGCTGGGCCGGTCAGGCGGCCAGACGGGCAGCCGGATGGGGGGCGGGGCGGCGCTGGCCTCGGCACAGGCCCCCGATGCGCTGGCCCGCTATGCAAGGTTCGAGGATGTGGTGGAGCTGATCCGCCGGATGCGCGACGTGAAACTGCTGATGGAGGTGGAATCCGGCCTGCGGCTGGTGCATTTTGCGCCGGGGCGGATCGAGTTTGAACCCGCCCCCGGTGCGCCGACGGCATTGGCGGCAACGCTGGCGCAACGGCTTCAGGGCTGGACCGGGCAGCGCTGGGGGGTTTCGGTGGTGGCTGCGGGCGGCGCGCCGACCATTGCCGAGGCGCGCGATGCCGGCGAAACCGCCGCCAAGGCCGCGGCGCTGGCGGAAAACCGGGTGGTGCAGGCGATCTTCGCCGCCTTCCCGCAGGCCACGTTCGAGGAGATCACCCTCACCGCCGATCTGCTGGCCGAACAGTCGGCCGAGGCCCTGCCCGAGGTGGAAGACGAATGGGATCCTTTCGAGGACAATTGAGGAGAGCTTGATGTTCAAGGGTTTGGGCCAGTTGGGCGACATGGCCAAGATGATGAAGGCCGCCAAGGACATGCAGGAACGCATGGTGGCGCTGCAAGAGGCGCTGGGGCGGATCGTGGTGATCGGCGAGGCGGGGGCGGGGCTGGTGCAGGCCCGCGCCACGGCGAAGGGCGAATTGACCGGGCTCATCATCGACCCCGCGATTC
>CAZPWV010000264.1:1449-3188 GCA_964590825.1 uncultured Rhodobacter sp.
CCTCGGAAAAGGAAGTGGTCGAAGACCTGATCGTGGCGGCGGTAAAGGATGCGCAGGCCAAGGCTCACGCCCGCGCCGCCGACGAACAGCGCAAGCTGATGGCCGAGATGGGCCTGCCCACCGACATGCCGCTGCCCGGCTGAGATGAGTGGCTGAAATGAGTGGCTGAAATGAGTTCTGGGCGCGACGAGATTGAAGGGCTGATCGCGCTGATGGCGCGGCTGCCGGGGCTTGGGCCGCGCTCGGCCCGCCGTGCGGTGCTGCATCTTCTGCGCCGGCGCGAGGGTCAGATGGCCCCCCTGGCCGCAGCCCTCGCCCATGTGGCGCAAGCCGCCCGCGATTGCCCGGTATGCGGCAATATCGCGCTCGGCGGGGTTTGCGGGATCTGCGAAAACCCGACCCGCGCCACGGGCGAGATCTGCGTGGTCGAGGACATCGCCGATCTTTGGGCGATGGAGCGCGGGGCGGCCTTCAAGGGCCGCTATCATGTTCTGGGGGGCGTGCTTTCGGCGCTGGATGCGATCGGGCCGGAGGAGCTGGGCATTCCCCGGCTTGTCGCGCGGGTTCGCGCCGAGGGCGTGGCCGAGGTGATCCTGGCGCTCAATGCCACGGTCGAGGGCCAGACCACCGCGCATTATATTGCCGAGGCGCTCGAGGCCAGCGGGGTGCGGGTGACGAGCCTTGCACAGGGCGTGCCGATCGGCGGCGAACTGGATTATCTCGACGACGGCACGATTTCGGCGGCACTGCGCGCCAGACGGGTGTTGTGATGGCCACATCCCCCGAAACCGCCGCCTTTTTTCTGGAACAGACCGAAGGGCGCGGCCTGAGCCTGCGCAAGATGTTCGGCGAATACGGGGTTTTCGCCGAGGGCCGCATGGTGGCGATGATCTGCGACGATGCGCTCTTCGTGCGCCAGATCGCCGCGGCCGGGGCCTATCTGGGGGCCTGCGCCGCAGCGCCGCCCTATCCGGGGGCCAAACCGCAGTGGCAGATCGAGGCCGACCGTTGGGAAGATGCCGACTGGCTGGCCGGGCTGCTTGCGGTGATGGCGGCCGCGCTGCCCCCGCCCAAGCCCAAAACCCCGCCCCCGCCCAAGCCCCCCAGGGCCGGGGCGGCCAAAGCCGCAGCCGGAACAGCCGCAGCCGCCAAACCCGGCTCGCCCCGCAACAAGCATTGATCCGCTCCGCCCGCGCCGCTATCAGGGGGCAACACCCCAACGCGGAAAGCTGCCGATGAACCGCCTCTACCACATTTCCCTGTCGCCCTTCTGCCGCAAGGTCCGCCTGACGCTGGCCGAAAAGAAGATCGAGGTGGAACTGGTCGAAGAACGCTATTGGGAAAAAAGCGGCGAATTCCTGCGCCGCAACCCGGCCGGCAAGGTTCCGGTGCTGCGCTACGACAACCGCCTGATGAGCGAAAGCCAGGCGATTTGCGAATATCTCGAAGAGGTGGCGCCAAACCCGCCGCTGATGCCGCGCGAGGCCGAGGCCCGCTATGAGGTGCGCCGCCTCTGCGCCTGGTTCGACGACAAGTTCAACACCGAGGTCACCGCCAAGGTGATGGGCGAACGGGTCTGGAAGAAGGTGCAGAAAAAGGGCTACCCCGACAGCAAGACGGTGAAGGAAGGGCTGGGCGCGATCAAGTTTCACATCGATTACATGGCCTGGCTCCTGGAAAACCGCCGCTGGCTGGCCGGCGATGTGATGACGCTGGCCGATTTCGCCGCCGCCGCGCAT
>CAZPWV010000265.1:0-3174 GCA_964590825.1 uncultured Rhodobacter sp.
CATGTTGGTGAGATAGGGGAAGTCGATGGCGCGCGGGTTCTTGAAGCGGATCACCACCAGGCTTTCATCGGGCGTGGGGATCCAGCGTGCCACGAACGGGTTCGAGGTATCGACCACCGGAACGCGTTGAAAGTTGATGTCGGTTTCAGAGAACTGCGGCACGATGCAATGCACATAGGCATGCATCCGGCGCAGGATCACATCGGTGACGGCCTCGGTGGTATAGCCGCGCTGCGCCCGGTCGCGGTGGATCTTTTGCGTCCACTCAAGGTTGATGACCGGCACAACGCCGATTTTCAGGTCGGCATGTGCGGCCAGATCGACCTCGTCATTGACCACGCAGCCATGCAGACCTTCGTAAAACAGCACATCGGTGTCGTTCTCAAAGGGTGCCCAATCGGTGAAATGCCCCGGTTGAACGCCATAAAGCTCGGCCTCGCGGGCATCGTGAACATAGTGGCGGGTGCGGCCCTTGCCGGTGGCGCCATATTCACGGAAGACCCGCTCCAGCTCCGACAACTCGTTGGCTTCATAGGAGAAATGCGAGAAGGTCGCATCGCCGTCGGCATAGTGGCGTTCGAGTTCGGCCTTCATGTCGGCGCGGTTGAACCGGTGAAAGGCGTCGCCTTCGATCGAGACCGCCTTGATCCCCTCGCGGCGGAAGATCTGGTCAAAGGTGCTTTTGACCGTCGAGGTGCCCGCGCCCGAGGAGCCGACGACCGAGATGATGGGGTGTTTTTTCGACATGGGTTCAGCTCCGGAAAAGGCCACGGGTGTTGAAAAGCGCCGAGGTTTCTTCGTTCGGCAGATCGTGATAGGCGGCCACACGCGCCACTTTGGCGGCAGAGCCGAAAACAAAGGGCGTCCGCGCGTGGAGCCGGTCGGGCAGGTTGGAGAGGATCTCCTCGCTGCCATCGGTGGCGCCACCACCCGCCTGGGTCACCAAAAGCGCGATCGGCGCACATTCGTAGACATGGCGCAGACGGCCCCGCTCGTAGCCCTTGCGGTCGTCGCCGGGATAGAGAAACACCCCGCCGCGCATCAGGATGCGATGGGTTTCCGCCACCAGCGAGGCGATCCAGCGCATGTTGAAGTTGCGCCCGCGCGGACCTTCGGAGCCGGCCACCAGATCGTCGATGAAGGCGCGGATCGGGGCCGGCCAATGGCGGTAGTTCGAGGCGTTGATGGCGTATTCGTTGCTGTCAGAGGGCAGGATGGTGATGTCGGCAACGCGGCGGAAGTGGTTGGTGTCGAGATCAAGCACCCAGTGTTGCACCCCTTTGCCGAAAGACACGACCATGGCGCATTGCGGCCCATAGATGATGTAGCCGCCGGCAAGCTGCTCGGAGCCGGGGCGCAAAAAGCTCTCGTCGGGGCCCTCGGCGGCGGGGAAAACCGAAAAGATCGTGCCGATGGAGACGTTCACATCGATGTTCGACGATCCGTCGAGCGGGTCGATGGCCAGGGCCAGCGTGCCCGCCCCCAGTGTGACCACCTCGTCTTGTTCTTCCGAGGCGTAGTAGGCGACGGCGGTGCCGCGCAGCGCATCGCAAAAGGCGTCATCGGCCATCACGTCGAGGGCTTTTTGCCCATCGCCGCCGGCATTGGTGCCCACCCCCGCCGCAAGATTTCCATCCAGTCCGTTGCGCGCAATGGTGCGGGCCAGATCGGCCCCGACCTTTGCAAGACAAGTCATCACTTCAGCCAACTCGGGACTCAACCCGAGGCCGTCAAGCTCGATCGCCATGGTTTCTCCTCCCAAGGTGTAGGAAGACGTTGCGTTATCTTGACCTTTATGGAAATTTGAAATTTGGGAAGTCTCTTTAAGGAATATTTAATGATCCGCCTCGACGCCATCACGCTCAAGCAATTGCGTGCCCTCGAGGCGGTATCTCGGGGCGGATCGCTGACGGCTGCGGGCCTGGCGCTGGGCCTGACAACCCCGGCGATTCACACACAAATCAAGAGCTTGGAGGAAGCGGTCGAGACCCGCTTGCTGCGCCGTGCCACCGATGGGGCGGGCTCGGACCTGACCGAGGCGGGCCATGCCCTGCTGGAGGCGGCGCGGCGGATCGAGGACGCTTTGTCGCAGGCGGGGGCCAATCTGGCGGCGCTGGCGCGGGGGCAGGCGGGGCGGGTCACGCTGGGCGTGGTGTCAACGGCCAAGTATTTTGCGCCCCGGCTGGTCAAGGCGCTCAGCGATGCGCATCCCGATATCGAGGTTACGCTGCGGGTCGGCAACCGCGATGCCACGATCAAGGGGCTGGAACGCGGGGCCTTTGACATGGCAATCATGGGGCGGCCGCCGCGGCGCCCGGCGGTGGTGGCCGAACCGCTGGGGGCGCATCCGCATGGGCTGGTGGCGGCCCCCGAACATCCGCTGGCGGGGCAGGGGGTGATGCTGGATGCACTGTTCGACGAGGTGTTTCTGGCCCGCGAGGAGGGCTCTGGCACGCGGATTCTGATGGCGCGCTGGCTGGACCGGGTGGGGGACGGGCGGCCTTATGAAACGCTGGAAATGGACAGCAACGAGACGATCAAACAGGCGGTGATGGCGGGTCTGGGGATAGCCTTTCTGAGCCTGCACACGGTGACCGAGGAACTTGCCACCGGGCGGCTGGTCGAGTTGCAGGCACCGGGGCTGCCGATCATGCGGCACTGGTTCATGGTGCGCCCCGAAGGCCATCCGCCGCGCCCGGTGGCCTTACGGTTGTGGGAGGCGATCTTGCACTTGCAGGGCGCATACCTGCCGCGGCCCGCCCCGGTTGACGCCCCCTGACGCAGGGGTCATTCTGGCGCAAACGAAAGGATGCCCATGGCCACCGTGACCGCCCCGAAAGACCCCGAAAGCGACCCGCGCGTTAAGGCGGTTTTCGACGATATCCGCCGCACCCGGGGAAGTGATTTCATCAACAATGTCTGGCGCTATCTGGCCTTTGATCCGGGTCTTCTGGAGGCCACCTGGGCCGAGGTGAAGACGGTGATGGCGACGCCCTCGGCACTGGAACCGAAGATCAAGGAAATGATCTATGCGGCTGTTTCCATTGCAAATTCCTGTGATTACTGCACGCATTCGCACCTTGCGGCGGCCCGCGCCAAAGGGATGACCGAGGCCGAGATGGTCGATTTCTTCCGTGTTGTCGCTTCGGCGGGCAAGACCAACCACCTGCTCAA
>CAZPWV010000266.1:0-3172 GCA_964590825.1 uncultured Rhodobacter sp.
AATACCGCGTCCGCGCCGCGGTGACCTGAGCCTCAGGCCCGTTTCGCCAGTGCCACGCCCAACACCTCGAGCACCTTGGCCTCGATATCGGCGGCGCTCATGCGGGCGGCTTGATACATGTCTTCGGGGTTGGCATGGTCGATGAACGTGTCGGGCAGCACCATCGAGCGGAACTTGAAGCCCCGGTCGAACACGCCCCTTTCGGCCAGGAACTGCGCCACATGGCTGCCAAAGCCGCCCAATGCACCCTCTTCGATGCAGATCAGCGCCTCGTGCCCGGCCACCAGCCGCAAGATCAGATCGGTATCGAGCGGCTTGGCGAAACGGGCATCGGCCACGGTGGGGGCCAGTCCGCGTGCCGCCAGCGCCTCGCGGGCCTTGAGCACCTCGGCCAGACGGGTGCCAAAAGACAGAATTGCCACCCCTGCGCCCTCGGCAATCAACCGCCCCTTGCCGATCTCGAGCACCCGGCCACGCTCCGGCATCTCGACCCCCATGCCCTCGCCCCGCGGATAGCGCAGGGCGATCGGGCCATCGTCATGCGCGGCGGCGGTGGCGAGCATATGCACCAGTTCCGCCTCGTCGGCGGCGGCCATGACCACCATGCCCGGCAGGTTCGACAAAAAAGCAATGTCGTAGCTGCCGGCATGGGTGGCGCCATCGGCCCCCACCAGCCCCGCCCGGTCGATGGCAAAGCGCACCGGAAGGCGCTGAATCGCGACATCGTGGACGATCTGGTCATAGCCGCGTTGCAGGAAGGTAGAGTAGATCGCGCAAAAGGGTTTCATTCCCGCCGCCGCCAGCCCCGCCGAAAAGGTCACGGCGTGCTGTTCGGCGATGCCCACATCGAAACAGCGGCGCGGAAAGACCTCGGCAAAGAGGTTCAGCCCGGTGCCCTCGGGCATGGCGGCGGTGACCGCCACGATCTTTTCGTCGCGACGGGCTTCGGCGATCAGGCTTTCGCCAAAGACCTTGGTGTAGCTGGGCGCGTTCGATGGCGCCTTGACCTGTGTGCCGGTCACCACGTCGAATTTGGCGGTGGCATGGCCACGGTCGGCGCGGGCTTCGGCGGGGGCATAGCCCTTGCCCTTGCGGGTCAGCGCATGGATCAGCACCGGCCCGGTAGCGCGGCTCTTGAGCATTCGCAGCAGATGCAGCAGCGCGCCAAGGTCATGGCCATCGACCGGCCCCACATAGCTGAACCCCAGTTCCTCGAACAGGGTTCCGCCCACCGCCATGCCCTTGAGCATTTCCTTGGCCCTGCGCGCCCCCTCTTGCAGCGGTTCGGGCAAAAGGCTGACCGCGCCCTTGGCCACCGCCTTGAGGTCTTGCAGCGGGCTTTCCGCATAAAGCCGGGTCAGGTAGCTTGAGAGCGCCCCCACCGGCGGGGCGATCGACATTTCGTTGTCATTGAGCACGACAAACAACCGCTTGCCCAGATGCCCGGCGTGGTTCAGCGCCTCGAACGCCATGCCCCCCGACATCGCCCCGTCACCGATCACCGCGATGGCATCGCCGGTTTCCGCGCCCAGTTCGCGGGCCATGGCAAAGCCCAGCGCCGCCGAAATCGAGGTCGAGCTGTGCCCGGCGCCAAACGGGTCGTAGGGGCTTTCGGATCGCTTGGTAAAGCCCGAAAGCCCGCCTTTCGTGCGCAGGGTGCGGATGCGCTCGCGCCGGCCGGTCAGAATCTTGTGCGGATAGCACTGGTGCCCCACATCCCAGATGATCTTGTCGCGCGGGGCGTCGAAAACCGCGTGCAGCGCCACGGTCAGTTCCACCACACCCAGCCCCGCGCCCAGATGGCCGCCGGTCACCGACACCGCCGAAATCGTTTCGGCGCGCAGTTCGTCGGCCAGCCGATGCAGGGCGCGGTCGCTCAGACCCTTGAGGTCCGAGGGCAGCCGCACCTGGTCGAGCACGGGGGTATCGGGGCGTTGGCTCATCTGGCTTCCCGTTTCATTTGTCGCGGGCGATAACGTAGCGGGCCGCATCGCGCAGGTTTTGTGCAAAAGCGCCGTAGGGTTCCAGCGCGGTCTCGGCTTCGGCCACCAATTCTGCCGCACGGAGCTTGGCCGCCGCAAGCCCCATCAGCGAAACAAATGTCGCCTTGCCCGCCTGCGCATCCTTGCCCAACCGCTTTCCTGCCGCCATTTCGCTGCCTTCGACATCCAGAATGTCGTCGGCGATCTGAAAGGCAAGGCCAAGCGCTGCGGCATAATGGGCAAGCCTGGTGCGCTCGGCCCCCGCCAGAATCGCCCCGGCTTCGGCGGCAAAGGCAATCAGCGCTCCGGTCTTGCCCGCCTGCAACCGGGTGATCTCGTCCAGCGTCAGCGGCGCAGCGGCGGTTTCGGCGGCAATATCCAGCGCCTGCCCATAGACCATTCCCGCCGCGCCCGCGGCCCGTGCCAGCGCCAGCGACAGCGCGACACGCCGCTCTGCCGGCCCAAGAACCGGGTCGCAGCACAGCTCGAACGCCAGGCTTTGCAAGGCATCGCCAGCCAGCACGGCGGTGGCCTCATCCCATTTGCGGTGAACCGTGGGCTGGCCCCGGCGCAGGTCGTCGTCGTCCATGCAGGGCAGGTCGTCATGCACTAGGCTGTAGGCGTGCAGCAACTCGACCGCCAGCGCCGCCGGCAGCGCCTCGGCCGTGCCAATCCCGTGCACCGCAGCCGATTCCAGCACCAGAAAGGCCCGCAGCCGTTTGCCGCCGCGCGCGGCATAAGCCATGGCATCGCGCAGATCGCCCGGCGGCAGCCGCCCCAGCGCCTGCTTCAGTGCCACCTCGACAGCGGCCTGCACTGCGCTCAGCCGGGTCTGAAACATCACAGCCCTTCGACCGGAACCGTGCCCGACGGCACGCCCCCCTCGCCCAGGGTGATCTTTTCCACCCGCTCCTCGGCCTCCTTGAGAAGCTTTGCGCAACGCTCCTTCAGCGCCGCACCGCGCTCGTAAAGCCGGATCGACTGATCCAGCGGCACTTCGGCGCGTTCAAGCTGGCCGACCACGGCCTCGAGTTCCTTCATCGCCTGTTCGAAGCTCATTGCCGCAATATCGGCCTCGGTTTCGCTCATCGTTTCCTCCTGCGCTTGCCTCGGGATGCCACGGGTGCGGCCCCAAATCCAGCCCCCCACCTTGCCAAAGTGGCGCGGTTGCGGGTTTCGGGGGCAAGAAG
>CAZPWV010000267.1:0-3168 GCA_964590825.1 uncultured Rhodobacter sp.
GGGCACCGACAAATCCGGCCCCGGCCCGCTTGTCACGCAGATGAGCCGCAACTCGGGCAGCCTGCCCATCCCCTTCACCATCGTTCCGGGCGACATGTCCAAGGAACGGCTCGAAGCGATCACCTGACGGGGCTGCGCCCATTTGGCCCAGCGCTGAAACTTGACGGATTTGGTCAGCGGGCGCATATGTCGCCCAAGCCAAGGAGGCATCCGATGTTCATCCAGACCGAAACCACGCCCAACCCCGCCACGCTGAAGTTCCTGCCCGGTCAGGAGGTGCTTGGCGCCGGAACCGCCGATTTTCCCAATATCGACGCCGCCGCCATCTCGCCGCTCGCCAGCCGCATCTTTGCCGTGCCGGGGGTTTCGGGGGTGTTTCTGGGCTCGGATTTCGTCACCGTGACAAAAGCGGCCGGCACCGATTGGGCCCATGCCAAACCCGCCATTCTGGGCGCGATCATGGAGCATTATCAATCCGGCAAGCCGGTGATGACCGGCAGCGGCGCGGCGGGCGGCCATGCCGAAGGCGCGGCGGACAATGGCGAGGATGGGGCGATCATCGCCCAGATCAAGGAATTGCTCGACACCCGCGTGCGCCCGGCGGTGGCCCGCGACGGCGGCGACATCACCTTTCACGGCTTCGAGCGCGGGGTGGTCTATCTGCATATGCAAGGCGCCTGTGCGGGCTGCCCCTCGTCCACGCTGACGCTGAAAATGGGCATCGAAAACCTGCTGCGCCATTACATCCCCGAGGTTTCCGAGGTGCGTGCCGTTGCCCAGTAAGGCCCTCACCCTGGCCTTCGACACATCGGCCGCGCATTGCGCGGCCGCTTTGTTGCAAGGCGAATCGGTGCTGGCCTCCGGCGAGGAGCCGATGGCCAGGGGGCAGGCCGAGCGGCTCATGCCGATGCTCGAAGAGATGCTTGCGGGGGCGGGCCTTGGCTGGCGAGATCTTGCCGCGCTTGGCGTCGGCATCGGGCCGGGCAATTTCACCGGCGTGCGGATTGCGGTATCGGCGGCGCGCGGGCTGGCGCTTGGTCTTGGCATTCCGGCGATTGGGGTCAGCACGCTGGACGCCATGGCCGAGGGCGGCCCGCGCCCGGTTGCGGTGGTGCTCGACGCCCGGCGCGGCGAGGCCTATGTGCAGCGTTTCGGCACGGATGGCCCCGCCCTCCCCCAACTCGACACCACAGAACGGCTTGCCGCGACACTTGCCGGAACCCCCGTCATCGGTCTGCGCCTGCCGCAAAGCCCGGTGGTGCAACCGCCGTTTCCGCTGGCCGTTGCCATCGCCCGGATTGCCGCGCAAAGGGCCGCGCAGGGGGCCAGCGCGCCACAGCCCCGCCCCGCGCCGCTCTATCTGCGCGGCGCCGATGCCGCGCCCCCTGCGGACCCGCCACCGGTGATTCTCGATTGATGTCTCCCGCCGCCCTCGCCGCCCTGCACGCCGCCTGTTTCACCACGCCCCGCCCCTGGTCGGCGGCGGAATTCGCCGCGCTGCTCGCCGCGCCCCATTGCTTTTTGGTGACCGCCGAGGCGGGCTTTGTGCTGGGCCAGGTGATTGCCGACGAGGCCGAACTGCTGAGCCTGGCCGTGGCCCCCCAGGCGCGGCGGCAGGGCCTTGGCGCCAGCCTTCTGGCCGGTTTTGCGGCGCAGGCGCAGGCACGCGGGGCCCGGACCGCCTTTTTGGAGGTTGCCGCCTCGAATGCGGCGGCGCGGCGGCTTTACAACCGGCACGGCTGGCAGGAATCGGGGCGCCGCAAAGGCTATTACCACAGCCCCGACGGCGGCACCGAAGAGGCGCTGGTGCTGCGCCTCGATCTGGCGCCGCCCAGCCGTTGATCGGCAGTTGACCGACATTTGACCGGCTGCTCAAAAATCTTCCAAGTGCCGCCTTGCGCAAAAAAATCCCGCTTGACCGCCCCCCCATTCCCGGCCCTAATCCTGTTGGTCTGCGGGCCTGTCGCCCGCCAACAGCGTTCCCTGACGGAACGCGCAACAACGACCGGGAGTGACCCATGACCATGATGAAACAGTTCCTCGGCGCGGCCGCCACGCTGGCGCTTTGCTCGGGCGCGGCTTTCGCCGACCCCGCGCTGATCTATGACCTTGGCGGTAAATTCGACAAATCCTTCAACGAAGCGGCTTTTGGCGGGGCCGAAGTCTGGGCCAAGGAAACCGGCGGCGCCTACAAGGAACTGGAGATGCAATCCGAAGCCCAGCGCGAACAGGCGCTGCGCCGTCTGGCCGAATCGGGCGCCAACCCGATCGTGATGACCGGCTTTGCCTTTGGTGACGTGCTCAACACCGTGGCGCCGGAATACCCCGACACCAAATTTGCGATCATCGACATGGTCGTCGATCAGCCCAACGTGCGTTCGGTGGTCTTTACCGAGGAACAGGGCTCTTACCTGACCGGCATGATGGCGGCGATGGCCTCGAAATCGGGCACCGTGGGCTTTATCGGCGGCATGGACATTCCGCTGATCCGCAAGTTTGCCTGCGGCTATGTGCAGGGCGTCAAGGCGGTCAACCCCGATGCCAAGGTGATCCAGAACATGACCGGCACCACGCCGAGCGCCTGGAACGACCCGGTGAAAGGCTCGGAACTGACCAAGGCGCAGATCTCGCAAGGGGCCGATGTGGTCTATGCGGCGGCCGGCGGCACCGGTGTGGGCGTGTTGCAGACCGCGGCGGACGAAGGCATCCTGTCGATCGGCGTTGACAGCAACCAAAACCACCTGCACCCCGGCAAAGTGCTGACCTCGATGGTGAAGCGCGTCGATAACGCGGTCTATTCCGCCTTCAAGGACGGCGCCGAAATGAGCACCGGCATCGTGGTGATGGATCTTGCCAAGGACGGCGTCGGCTATGCGATGGACGACAATAACGCCGCGCTGGTCACCCCCGAGATGAAGGCGGCCGTCGATGCCGCCGCCGAAAAGATCAAGTCGGGCGAGGTCAAGGTCCACGATTACATGGCGGACAACACCTGCCCGGTGGAATGATGACTTCGGGCACCGAAACGGGGCGGCAGGCAACTGCCGCCCTCCCTGCACCCGCCATCGAACTGAAGGGCATCTCCAAGGCCTTCGGCCCGGTGCAGGCCAACAAGGACATTTCCATCCGCGTCATGCCGGGCACGATCCACGGCATCATCGGCGAGAA
>CAZPWV010000268.1:0-3157 GCA_964590825.1 uncultured Rhodobacter sp.
TTCGCTGGCCGCGTCCGGCGCCCCGCTGCGGTGTTTGCCGCTTCGGTGAGGGGGTATTTACGGAGACAGGCCGGGGTCCGCAAGAGGCTTTTTGAAAAAACTTTCGGATTTTTGCGCGCGCCGCGTGATTGCCCTTGTTTCATTGGCGTTTTGCCGGGGCTGCGGGCCGCATCTTTTTTGCACCCGCAGCACGGCTTTGCCGCCGCAGAAAGAAAGTTTCGCAAATCACCCGATTCAACGAAATCTTTCCATGCCCATTCCCCTGCGTCAGGTGCCGCGCCGGCGAGTCACCCAGGGCAAACGCAGGGCCAGCAGCCCCGCAAGCGCCGCCGCCCAGACCCAGCCTTCGGTGGAAATCACCTTCATCTGCCAAAGGTAATGCGCCACCGCCAGCGCCGCCGCCGCATAGACGAGCCGGTGCAGCCGCCGCCACCACGCGCCAAGCCGACGCTGCGCAGGGTCGTTCGAGCTGAGCGCCAGCACCACCAGCAAGGCCAGCGCCGATAGGCCCAGCAGCAGGTAGGGACGCTTGACCAGATCGCCCAGCGCCTGCCCCCAGAGCAGCCGCATGTCGAGCACCAGCCAGACCCCCAGATGCAGCATCGCATAGAGAAAGCTCAGCAGCCCCAGCGCCCGGCGGTAGCGGATCAGGTTGAGCCGCAAGAGCCGCAGCGCCGGGGTCACCGCCAGCCCGCCCAGCAGGAACCACAGCGCCACCTTGCCCAGACGGTGCTCGATTTCCTTCACCGGGTCGGGACCAAGCCCGTTGGAGACCACCAGCCAGACAATCCAGCCCAGCGGCAGCAGCCCCAGCACATAGACAGCCCCCGGCGGCAGGCGCCGCAACCCCGGATTCAGCGCCGCCAGCATCAGTACTGCGCCCGCAGGTCCATGCCGGCATAAAGCGCGGCGACCTCGGGGCCATAGCCGTTGAACATCTGGCTTGGCTCACGCGCGGCAAATATTCCCGCGCCGATCCGGCGCTCGGTCGCCTGCGACCAGCGCGGATGATCGACCTCCGGGTTCACATTGGCATAATAGCCGTATTCCTCGGGCTGCAGCCGGTTCCAGGTGGTGGGTGGCTCTGCCTCGGTCAGGGTGATGCGGACAATGCTCTTGATCGATTTGAAACCGTATTTCCACGGCACCACCAGACGCAGCGGCGCGCCGTTCTGCGGCGGGAGTTCCTCGCCGTAAAGCCCCGAGGCCAGAAGGGTGAGCGGATGCATTGCCTCGTCCAGCCGCAGCCCCTCGACATAGGGCCAGTCATAGCCGGGCTGGCGCTGACCGGGCAGTTCGTTGGGGCGGTGCAGGGTCTGAAAGGCCACATGCTTCGCCCCCGGCCGCACGCCCGCATGGGCCAGAAGCGCCGCCAGCGGCTGCCCGATCCAGGGGATCACCATGGCCCAGGCCTCGACGCAGCGGAACCGGTAGATGCGCTCCTCCATCGGAGCAAGCTTGAGGATGTCCGCCAGCGCATAAGAGCCGGGACGCTCCACCAACCCGTCGATCTCCACCGACCAGGGGTCGAGCGTCAGCAGCCGGCCGTGTTTTTTCGGGTCCGACTTGGCGGGGCCGAATTCGATGAAGTTGTTGTAGCTGGTGATTTCGTCCAGCGTGTTGGGCGCGGCATCGGTGGAGTAGTCCGAGGGTTGCGCCGCAATCCGGGCCATGGCGGCCGGCGGCAGCGCCAAGGCCAGCCCCCCGGCTATTCCCCCGGCAATCACGGCACGGCGGCCCAGAAAGGCGGATTTGGGCGTGACATCGGCCCAGTTCAGGGGCTTTGCGGTTCGGCGCATGGTCTCTCCTGCGGTTCGCATCCGGTCACGGCACGGTGCATGACCGGCAATGACGATGGCCAATCATACCGGGTTTGCGGCGCCGCCAAACCAACGCTTTCGTCAATAGCGCATTCGTGACCCCTTCCCTAACAGATAGCAATTTTGCAATATGTCCGCGCTGCGGGAGGGCAGCACCATTCAGGGAGAGAATATGCAACGCGCATTGATTGCCGCATGGATCGGTCTGGGCGGGCTTGCCGCCACACCGGCCCCGGCACAAGAGGCCCATAGCTGGACCGTCGAGGACGATTTCGCCAATGTCACCTTTGCACTGGAAAGCGCCATTGTCGGGGCCGGGCTGGTCATCGACCATGTCAGCCACACCGGCGAGATGCTGGAACGCACCCGCGAGGCGACCGGTTCGCAAACCGTCATCTTCACCCAGGCCGACATCTATTCCTTCTGTTCGGCCACCGTGTCGCGGCTGGTGATGGAGGCCAATCCGGCCAATGTGCAGTTTTGCCCCTATACCGTCTTTGCCTATGAAACCCCCGGTCAGCCGGGCGTGGTGACCGTGGGCTTTCGCGACTATCCGGCCGGCGAGATGGATCAGGTGGAAGCCATGCTGGGCGGCATCGTTACCGAAGCGCTGATGCTGGAGCCCTGATGCGGGAGGCCTGAGAACCCTGGGTGCCGCAGCCTTACATCAGGCTGCGGTTGATCTCGCGGTTGCGATGGCTCTGCAACTGCCCCAGCCGCACATGGCGCAGCGCCTCGACCAGCATTGCCGTCATCAGCCCGAAGTTGAGAAAGCCGCTGGCCGCCGTCATGCCTCCCAGAATGCGCCACTCATGGGTCAGCACGATATCGCCATAGCCGAGCGTGGTATAGGAAACGAGCGAGAAATAGACCGCCGATTCCATGGTGATGAATATCCCCAGCGCGCGGTAGCAAAAGGCCCAGAGCCAGACCCCCAGCGTGACCACGCTCGGCGCCCAGAGCGCCACCACCATCACCACAAGCAAGAGCTTGGGCCGGTGCGGTTCCCGCAGCAGCCAGAAATGCGCCCGCGAAAAGGCCCATTCCATGATCCAGGCCGCGATCCCCGCCACGCCGATGGTCAGGATCATCATTGCCGAGCCGATTGCCGCTACACTGATGGCCCGGCAACCGTCAAGCCACGGCACCGCGGGCGCCGCCACTCTGGACAGCGGCGCGCCCCTCGCCTATCTCAGGGCAACCATGGCCCAGAAATCCGACCCCAATTCCAAGCTGATCGCCGAAAACCGGCAGGCGCGTTACCATTACGCCATCGAGGATGATCTCGAGACCGGCATCATGCTGCTTGGCTCCGAGGTGAAAAGCCTGCGCACCGG
>CAZPWV010000269.1:0-307 GCA_964590825.1 uncultured Rhodobacter sp.
TCCATTCGACCGACTCGCGCCAGCGCACCGAGCCGGTCACCTGCGCCACTAGCAATTGCCGGATCAGGTCAGGGTCTTGCACCGCCTCGGCCCGCACATTGGCCACCACCGGCACCACCGGCGCCCGCAGCACCACCCCCGCCAGCGCCTCTTTCATCCGATCCGCCGCAGGCTGCATCAAGGCACAATGGAACGGCGCCGACACCGGCAGCATCACCGCCCGCTTTGCCCCCCGGCCTTTCGCAATCTCCACCGCCCGCTCCACCGCCGCCTTGTGGCCCGAAACCACCACCTGCGCCGGGTCATT
>CAZPWV010000269.1:317-3118 GCA_964590825.1 uncultured Rhodobacter sp.
AGCCCCAAAAGCGCCGCCATCGCCCCCACGCCCACCGGCACCGCCGATTGCATGGCCTCGCCCCGAATGCGCAAAAGCCGCGCCGTATCGGCCAGGCTCAGCGCTCCCGCCGCGCAAAGCGCCGAATATTCACCAAGCGAATGCCCGGCCACAAAACCCGCATCCCGCACCGCAAACCCCTCGGTCTCCAGCGCCGCCACCACCGCCAGGCTCGTCGCCATCAAGGCCGGCTGGGCATTGGCGGTCAGCGTCAACTGCGCATTCTCGCCCTCCCAGATCAACGCCGAAAGCTTCTCGCCCAGCGCCTCATCCACCGCGTCAAACACCGCCTTCGCCGCCGGATAGGCCTCGGCCAAGGCCTTGCCCATGCCAATTGCCTGCGCCCCCTGACCGGGGAAAATCCACGCCACGCTCATGCCCACCTCCGTCGCATTGCTCGCCCCTCTCTAGCCTGACGCAGGGTCCGGGGCAACCGGGCGAGACCGGTCCCCCTACCGGCAGGTTGCGCGCAACACCAGGATGTTGTCGACCGCCCCCAGCGCCTGCGCCATGGCGCGATGATAGGCCGCGTCGAACCCCTGCGCCGCGCAGCGCCCATCCTTTGCCAGGATCGCCCCCGCCATCTCGGCACGCGCCCGCTCCGACAGCCCCAGTTTCTTGCCGCAAAGCCCCTTCTTCACCGCGCCCATCGTGCAGATCGCCACCCCGCCCTGCGCCGGGCGGTAAACATCGCGCCCCAGCACCGATTTCAGCGTCGCAACATCCACCATCTGCCGCTTCGCCTCCTGCGCCCAATCCGCCTCGCTCACCCCGCTCGCGACCGACGGGTCCTTGTGCGAAAAGACGAACAACAGCGTCTTTTCCGGGCCTTTGGGCTGCTTGCCATATTCGCCCCAACCCACCTGAAACGCCCCCACCGCCGCCTGCCCCTTCAGGCCGCGCGCCTGCGCCGGCGCCGCAGCCGCCAGCAGGCTCACCACGAATGCGCCCAGGATCACCACTTTTTGCAACACGATACCCTCCTGTTCCACGGTCTTGCCCCCGAAACTGCCCGCTCCCGCAGCAGAGCGCAAACAAAAAGGGCGCCCCGCAAGGCGCCCTTTCCGCTATCTCCCCACCACTCAGCAGGAATAATACATCTGATATTCGATCGGATGCGGCGTATGCTCATAGGCATAAACCTCTTCCCATTTCAGCGCGATATAGCCCTCAAGCTGGTCGCGGGTGAACACGTCGCCCGCCAAGAGGAAGTCCATGTCCTTCTCCAGCTCTTCGATCGCTTCGCGCAGGCTGCCGCACACGGTCGGGATCGCGGCCAGTTCTTCGGGCGGCAGATCATAAAGATCCTTGTCCGATGCCGGGCCAGGGTCGATCTTGTTGCGGATCCCGTCAAGCCCCGCCATCAACAGCGCGGCAAAGCACAGATAGGGGTTGGCCGCCGGATCGGGGAAACGGGCTTCCACACGCTTGGCCTTCGGGCTTTCGGTCCACGGAATCCGCACGCAGCCCGAGCGGTTGCGCGCCGAATAGGCCCGCAGCACCGGCGCTTCAAAGCCGGGGATCAGCCGCTTGTAGCTGTTGGTCGAGGGGTTGGTCAGCGCATTGAGCGCCTTGGCGTGCTTGAGGATGCCGCCAATGAACCACAGCGCCTCCTGGCTCAGATCGGCATATTTGTCGCCCGCAAACAAGGGCTTGCCGTCTTTCCAGATCGACATGTTGACATGCATCCCCGAGCCGTTGTCGCCCTTCATCGGCTTGGGCATGAAGGTCACCGTCTTGCCATAGGCATGGGCGACGTTGTGGATGACATATTTGTATTTCTGCATGTTGTCGGCCTGCTCGACGAGCCCGCCGAAGATCATGCCAAGTTCATGCTGGCAGGTGGCCACTTCGTGGTGGTGCTTGTCCACCTTCATGCCCATCCGCTTCATCGTGCTCAGCATTTCGCCGCGCAGATCCTGCGCCTCGTCCACCGGGTTGACCGGGAAATAGCCGCCCTTGTGGCCGGCCCGATGGGCCAGGTTGCCCATCTCGATCTCGGCATCGGTGTTCCAGGCCGCCGCTTCCGCGTCGATCTGATAGGCCACCTTGGCCGGCGTCACCGAATAGCGCACGTCGTCAAAGATGAAGAATTCGGCTTCCGGGCCGAAATAGGCGGTGTCGCCAATGCCCGTGGCCTTGAGATAGGCCTCGGCCTTTGCCGCCGTGCCACGCGGATCGCGGCTATAGGCCTCGCCGGTGTCGGGCTCGACCACGTTGCAATGCACGCACATGGTCTTTTCGGCATAGAACGGGTCGATATAGACCGAACCCGCATCGGGGATCAGCTTCATGTCGGACTGGTCGATCGACTTCCAGCCGGCAATCGACGAACCGTCGAACATGAAGCCTTCTTCAAAGAAGTCTTCATCGACGAGATCGGCCACCAGCGTCACATGCTGCAGCTTGCCGCGCGGATCGGTGAAACGGACATCGACATATTCGACCTCCTCCGCCTTCATCAGATCGAGTGCTTTCTTGACAGCGCCCATTTGCAATAACCCTTTCGTTGAGCATGGGTTTCCGGGGCGCACAGGCCCCGAATGACTTGAAATCAAACCGCGTCTTCGCCGGTCTCGCCGGTGCGGATGCGGATCGCCTGTTCCACGGCAGAGACGAAGATCTTTCCATCGCCGATCTTTTCGGTGCGCGCCGCGCCGATGATCGCCTCGATCGCGGTGTCCACCATCTCGTCGGGCAGCACCATCTCGATCTTCACCTTGGGCAGGAAATCGACCACATACTCGGCCCCGCGATACAGC
>CAZPWV010000270.1:0-3104 GCA_964590825.1 uncultured Rhodobacter sp.
CCTGGTCCGAGGCGCTGCGCGAGGGCTTCACCCGGATCACGCTGTGACGGCTGGGAAGCCTCCGGCGGGGATATTTTGCCACTTTGGAAACGGAAAATGCCATGTTTCCAAAGTGATGCAAATATCCCCCGCGGAGCGTTCCGCGTTTTGGCGTCAGCGCGCGGCGTCGAAGGTGGCGGCGCAGCCGTCATAGAAACGGGCGCGATGCGCGGCAGTTTCCATCATCAGCTCGTGCTCGGCGTTGGCGAAAAGATCGAGTCTTCCCTTCGGCCAGCGCGCCATGCGGGCGTGAATGGCGCGCGGCGCCACGATGCGTTCGTTGCTGCCAAGGCCGCAGTAGCAGGGCAGGTCGGGCGCGGGCAGGGCCGCGAGCGCCGCACATTCCAGCACCCCTTCGGCGACCCAGTTCCAGGTCGGGCCGGAGAGCGTCAACCCCTCGACCTCGGCCAGATGGTTGACCAGAAAGGCCCACATCGCGGGGTCGGTGGTCAGCCGGTTGCCCGCAAAAGCCTCGCGGAACACATAGGTGACCGGGCCGAGGCCAGGGGCCCAGCCCTCGGAAAAGCCCATGCCGGCAATGGCCCGCGCCAGCACCGGCCAGACCGGGCGCAGAGCCGCCGGCAGGGCGATTTCCCACATCGGCGCGGAAAAGGCGCAAGCGGCAATGGGGTGCGCCCCGGTCAGCACCCGCAGGCCGATGGCGCCGCCCATCGAATGACCAAGCAAGAACCACGGCCGCGGCAGGTCGAGTTCATGCGCCGCCAGCATCACCGCCGAAAGGTCAAGCTGATAGTCGCCAAACCGCGCCACATGGCCCTTGAGCGGGTCGTCGCAGAGCCGGTCCGCCAGCCCCTGACCGCGCCAGTCCACCGCCAGCATGGCATAGCCTCGCGCCGCAAGTTCGGTTGCGGCGGGGCCATATTTTTCGATGTATTCCGTGCGACCGGGCAGCAGGAACACGGTGCCCTTGGCCCCGTCCTTCGGCCAATGCGCCATCCTGATCCGCACCCCGTCGGCGGCCTCCAGCCACCAGGCCGCGCCGCCTTCGGGGCCGCGGGCCAGGGTGTTGTGCAGGGGGGCGGGATGCATCAGGAGAGCGCCGCGCCCAGTTGCATGGCCAGCCCCATCGAGCCGTCGATCTTCAGCTTGCCGGTCATGAAGGCCATGGTCGGGTTCAGATCGCCCTCAAGGATGCCCTGAAAGGTTTCCGCACTGGCAATCAGCGTCACCTCGGCCTCATCGTCGCCTGCGCGCACGCCATTGGCATCGGCGATGATGCTGCCCTCGTCGCCGATGACGAATTTTGCGGTGGAGGCAAAGCCGTCGGGCAGTTTCGCCGCGAGTGCCAGCACGGCCTTTTCGATGATTTCGCTCATGGTTCCTCCGAATGTGATCGCGATGTGATCTGTCTGGCTTTGCGCCCCCTCGATTTTCGCGGCGCATGGGTTACAGTCCGGTATATGGGCGCGGATTTCATCAGAAACAAATGTATCGTTGCGGCAATTGTCGCAATCCTCGGCTTTGGCCCCGGCCTTGCCCCCTCTGCGCGGGCCGAAACCGCCGAGCTGGAGCGGTTTTTCGAGGAATTGGCCGATCCGTCCTATGCCGGCTGGGAACGGGCCGAATCGGATATCCGTCGCGCCTGGTCGCGTTCGGGGTCGGCGGCGATGGATCTGCTGCTCAAGCGGGGCGAGGAGGCGCTGGATGCGGGCGACATCGAGGCTGCCATCGACCATCTGAGTGCGCTGACCGATCATGCCCCCGATTTTGCCGAGGGCTGGAATGCACGGGCCACCGCCTATTTTCTGGCCGGTCTTTACGGCCCGTCGATGGCCGATATTGCCGAGGTTCTGCGGCTGGAGCCACGCCATTGGGGGGCGCTGGCGGGGTTGGGGGCGATACTCGACGAAATGGGCGAGGCCGACCGCGCGCTTTCGGCCTTTCGGGCTTCTTTCGCCTTGAACCCGCATCAGCAGGATGTGAAAGACGCCATCACACGGCTGGAACAGGGGCTTGGCGGCGTCAGCCTCTAGGCCGCCGCGAGGGGCGCAATGACACACGGGCGGATCACCGCGGTCCTTGGGCCGACCAACACCGGCAAGACCCATTACGCCATCGAGCGGATGCTGGGCCATCGCACCGGCGTCATCGGCCTGCCGCTGCGGCTTTTGGCGCGCGAGGTCTATGACCGGATCGTCAAGGCCCGTGGCCCCTCGGTGGTGGCGCTGGTGACGGGCGAAGAGCGCATCGTGCCCGAACGCGCCCAATACTGGGTCTGCACCACCGAAGCGATGCCCGAGGTGGGCGCCGATTTCGTTGCCATCGACGAGATCCAGCTTTGCGCCGACCCCGAGCGTGGCCATGTCTTTACCGACCGGCTTTTGCACATGCGGGGCCTGCAGGAAACCCTGCTGCTGGGGGCGGAATCGATGCGCGGCGCGATTGCCGCCTTGCTGCCCAAGGCGCAGTTCACCCGCCGCGAGCGTTTGTCCAATCTGAGCTGGTCAGGTTCGAAAAAGATCAGCCGGATGAAGCCAAGGGCCGCAATCGTCGGGTTTTCGGTTGAAAATGTCTATGCCATCGCCGAACTGATCCGGCGGCAAAAGGGTGGTGCGGCGGTGGTGATGGGCGCGCTCAGCCCGCGCACCCGCAATGCGCAGGTCGAGCTTTATCAAAATGGAGATGTCGATTATCTGGTGGCCACCGATGCGATCGGCATGGGGCTGAACCTTGATATCGAGCATGTGGCCTTTGCGGCGACGGCAAAGTTTGACGGGCGGCGGATGCGGCATCTGTTCCCGCATGAGCTGGGCCAGATTGCCGGCCGCGCCGGGCGGCACCGCCAGGACGGCACCTTTGGCGTGACGGGCGAGGCCTCGGCGCTGCCCGAAGAGGTGATCGAGGCGATCGAGGAACACCGCTTTGCGCCAATCCAGCGGCTGCAATGGCGCAATGCCCGGCTGGAGTTCGGCACTCTGGCGCGGCTGGTGCAAAGCCTCGAAGAGGCGCCGCGCGACGAATGGCTGACGCGCGCCCGCGAGGCCGACGACCTGCGCGCCCTCAAGGCGCTGGGCGCCATCGGCGAGATCGGCGACCGGGTCTGT
>CAZPWV010000271.1:0-3089 GCA_964590825.1 uncultured Rhodobacter sp.
GCGGACGCCGAGTTCGCGGGTGTCGTCGAAATCCTTGAACTCGCGCTTGTCCCAGACCTTCACCGCCCGGAAGTTACGGTTCTTGTCCTGGCCGATGCGCACGCCCTCGGGATTGTAGCCATAGGCGCCATAGGGCGAGGTGCCGGCGGTGCCGATCCATTTCGAGCCGCCCTGATGGCGGTCTTTCTGTTCGGCCAGACGTTGGCGCAGGGTTTCCATCAGCGCCTCGAACCCGCCCAGCGCCTCGATCGCGGCCTTTTCCGCGGCGCTGAGCTGGGTCTCGGCCCTCTTGCGCAGCCAGTCCGCAGGCAGATCGAGCGCCTCCAGCACCGCCTCGGGCGAGATCGCATCAAGCCCGCCGAAGCTTTCGGCAAAGGCGCGGTCGAACCGGTCGAGGTGGCGTTCGTCCTTCACCATGGCGGTGCGGGCGAAATAATAGAAGCCGTCGGGGTCATGCGTGCAAAGCCCCGCCGCCAGCCCCTCGAGAAAGCTCAGGTATTCGCGCAGCGAGACCGGCACGGCCGCACGCCGGAGCGCCTCGAAAAACGGCAGGAACATCGGCGCCCCCTAGACCATCCGGTTGATCGCCACGGTCACGAACAGCCCCGCCATGGCGCCGATCAGGCCAAGGACGGCGCCATATTGGGCGCGGTCAAGCCCGTTGCCGCCACGCCTTGCGGCACGGCGGTCGCCAAGAAAGGCGCCGATGACGACACCAAGAAGGATATACATTGCGCCTCCATACCCGTGCCCGGAGCCCGTTTCTGCCCGGATCCGGTCGCTGTCTGACCGGCGGGGCGTGCGGAACCGTGCTGGTCGGGCAGGGCGGCTTAGTTATACCGCGCACCCGCCTGTGCCAGCGCCGCCACCTCGGCCGCCCGCGCCCGCACGGCCCCATCCGAACCAAAGCCATAGCGCGCCCATTGCGCCGAGTCGAGCCGCGCCTGCGCCGCCTGTGCGCTATTGCCCAGCACCTCATAGGCCTCTGCGCGGATCAGATAGAGCGTTGCCATCAGCGCGGCATTCTCGCCCTGAAGGGCCGGGGTGAGGGCGCGGTTGACCAGCGCGATGGCATCTTGCGCACGGCCCGAGCCCAGCGCGAAAGCGGCCAGTTGCATATCCACATGCGCTGCCTGAATGCCCGCGCCGGGGGTGGCACGATAGATCGCACCGGCATTGGCAAAGGCCCGCAGCGCCAGTTCGGGATCGTCCTTGATGCTCAGTCGGCCGAGCGCGAACCAACCAAAGGCGGCACGGGTATCCTGCCAGCCCTGCGCGGCGGCGAGTTGCACCGCGGTCAGCGCTGCCGATTTGCGCCGGGAAAGGCCGCCCCGCGCCCCCACCGCCTGTTCGACGGCGTTCACATAGGCCCGCGGCGTGGGGTCTTCGCGCCATTGCCCGGTGCCGCCGCCGCCGGGGTGGATGCGGGCGAAAATGCCGGGCAGACGCGCCATCACCTCGGGGCCGGACAGGCCCGAGCGCAGTTCGGGCGCATAGGTGGCCCGCAGTTGCATCATGTCGTAGCTGGTCAGGACGGTGTGGAAATTGTCATCGTTCCAGACCGAGTTGGACAGCCGGTAAAGATCGTTCAGCGGCCCGAGCGCCTGGCTGATTTCCTCGTGCAGACAGTCGCGCACCTCCTGCGGGGTGGCCTCGGCGGGAATGAAGACCGTGGCGGCGGTGCGGGTGGAAAGTTGCGTCCAGTCGGTGCGGGGGTCGCGGCGGTTGGCGCGGTAATCCTCCCAGCCGGTGACATTGGGCACCACGAAACAGGCGGCATTGGGCACTTCGCGGGTCATCGCACGGCGCGGCACGAATTCCACGGTGATGCGGTTGGCGGTATCGCTGCGCAGACCGATCGGCACCCCGGCCTCGGTATTGAGCCGCGCCACGAGCCGCGCCAGTTCCGGCCCGGCCGAGGCCGGGGCCTGGCCCGCAAGCGCCACCCCCACCGGCCCCTCGAAGCGGGTGAAGCGCGCCAGCGGACGGCCCGATTCGAGGGCAAAGCTGAGTTCCATGAAGTCGCGTGCCAAAGTGCCGTTGCCGGGCAGCCCGGCCGCGCGCGGGGCGGGCACGGCGGCCCCCGCCGAGGGATCGGCCAGCGGCAGGTCAAGCGCGGCGGTCGATGCCCGTGCGGCAGGCATGTCTGGCGGCGGCGCCGTAGCGCAGGCCGCCAGCGAGGCCGCAAGGGCAAGCCCCGAAAGGCGTGCAAGGAAAGAAGCGGCCCGGCCGGCAGATGCAGGCTCAGGCCGGGCGGTCTCCGCGGTGGCAGCCGCGAAAACCGCCCGAGGCGGCAGACATTTCGAACGCATGGCAGTGCGATCCCAGGTTGATGTGCCAGCTTAGGCACAGACTCTTAACTTCGACCAGTAATTCTTTGAGTTCTAATGAGATTTTTCTGTGGCCTATCCAGATATAGTGCCCAGGTCATGCCCCGGACACGCCTTATTGTTGCCACAATCGGCCATGGTTGGGGTGATTTGGGTGCGAAATGGAAACACAGCGTTGGCGAATCGGCGAATCGGCGGCGGCACGGGGCAAAGAGGCGCGACGGGTGTTTCCTGTGGCGAAACGAAACCTTTTGGAAAGGAATGTGAAAATTTCTGGATGACCTGCAGGTCACCTGCGGCAGCCTGCCGCAGTCTGGCCGGAATTGATGCGCAAACCGCCCTCAATCGGCCCGGATTGGCACGGGTTTGCGAAACGAAACACCCCGGCACGGTGGCCGGGGCGCTGCGATTGTTGCGAATCATCTGGTTAACAAGGGGAGACGGGGCGCGCTGTTCCCCCCTCGCACGGCTCGGGCCTTCGCGCGAGGGTATGGATCCACTGGAGCCCCGCTGTTTCCGGCTGCCCCGCCCTCGCACGGCTCGGGCCTTCGCGCGGGCGGGGCTCCACTGGAGCCCCGCTGTTTCCGCGCTGCCCCGCCCTCGCACGGCTCGGGCCTTCGCGCGGGTATGGATCCACTGGAGCCCCGCTGTTTCCGCGCTCAGCCCCTCGACCTGCGGCGGCCGGCGCGACCGGCGGCGGCGGCGGCGGCCGAGGCGGCGGCAAAGCTGGCGCCGTCCTTCATCGCCTCGAGCACCTTG
>CAZPWV010000272.1:0-3068 GCA_964590825.1 uncultured Rhodobacter sp.
CGAGCGTCTCGGCCATGATGAAGGCCACCGCCCCCATCACCGGCGGCATCAACTGCCCGCCCATGCTCGAGGTCGCCTCGACCCCGCCCGCAAAGGCGGAGCGGTAGCCAAACCGTTTCATCAGCGGAATGGTGAATTGCCCCGTCGTCACCACATTGGCCACGCCCGAGCCGGAAATCGTGCCCATCAGCCCCGAGGACAGCACCGCCACCTTGGCCGGGCCGCCCTGTTTGTGGCCGACCAGCCCCATCGAGACATCGGTGAACAGCCGGATCATCCCGGCCTTTTCCAGAAAGGCCCCGAACAGGATGAAGAGAAAGATGTAGCTCGACGACACATAGGTGGGGATGCCATAGATCCCCTCGGTGCCATAGGCCATGTGGTCGATGACCTGCGCCAGATCATAGCCGCGATGATTGAGCGGGCTGGGCAGGTATTGGCCCAGCAGCGCATAGGCCAGAAACACCCCGGCAATGATCGGCAAGGCCGGGCCCATCGCCACCCAGGTGGCGCCAAAGACCAGCGCCAGCGCCACAATGCCCAGCACGATATCGCGCGCCAAAGGGTCGCCCGCGCGGGTCAGGAGCGGCACGAATTCCCACCACTGGTAAAAGGCCACCAGCGCCCCCAGCCCGCCCAGCGCCCAGAACATCGCCCGCAGCGGCGCGGGTTTGCCCCGGATCAGCGCCAGCAGCGGAAAGCCCAGCGCCATCAGAAAGCCTACATGCACCGCCCGCACGATCTGGCTGGGAAGATCCAGCAGATGCGCCGCGGTGGCGATCTGAAACAGCGAGAAGGCCACCGCGATCCAGAACAGCGCACGGCCCTCGGCACCCGAGGGGAAGCTTTCGGCAAGCGGGTCATGCAGGCCCAGATCGGGCGCCCCGGCCGGCATTTCATGATGAGGATTGTCGTGCAGGGTCATCTGCCTCTCCTTGCTGTCGGGCAAAACGGGCGCCGCCACGGCGACGGCGCCCGCTTCGGCAGGTGGGCTCAGCCCTTGATGAGACCGATCTCGCGGTAGTAACGCTCGGCCCCCGGATGCAGCGGAATGGGCATCCCGTTCAGCGCATTCTCCAGCTTGATCGCGGCGGCGGCCTTGTGGCTGGCCTCCAGCGCGCCAAGGTTTTCAAACAGCAGCTTGGTCATCTGATAGACGGTTTCCTCGGACACGCCTTCGTGGGTGACAAAGAAATTGCCCACCGCCGCGGTGGGCACATCGGCGCTCTGCCCCTCGTAGGTGCCTGCCGGAATCACCGCCGGCAGATAGGGGGCGCCCAGCGCGGCAACCACCTCGGCCGGAATCGACACGATCGTGGTGGGCGCCGAGGTCGCCAGATCCTTCAGCGAGGCCACACCAAGCCCGGCCGATTGCAGGCTGGCGTCCAGCTGGCGGTTCTTCATCAGCTCGACCGATTCGGCAAAGGGCAGGTATTCGAGCTTCGACAGCCCGTCATAGCTCATGCCCGCAGCGCCCAGAATGGCACGGGCGTTGAGCTCGGTGCCCGATTTCGCCGCCCCCACCGAAAGGCTGTGACCGGCCAGATCGGCCAGGGTGGTCACGCCGCTGTCGGCGCTGGCGGCGATCTGGATATAGTTCGGATAGGCAGCCGCGATTCCGCGCAGCTTGCCCAGCGGCGCCGCAAAGCCGGCATCGGCATTGCCATCCCAGGCCAGCTTGACCGCATCGCCCAGCGCGATGGCAAATTCGCCCTTGCCCTGCTGCAACAGGTTCAGGTTTTCAACGCTGGCCTTGGTCGCCTGCACCTGGGTGCGGGCACCGGCGATGCCATCGCCGTAGATCTTGGCCAGGCCCACCCCGATCGGGTAATAGACCCCCGAGGTGCCGCCGGTCAGGATATTGATGAATTCCTCGGCGCTGGCCGTAGCCGGGGCGGTAACCGGGGCAAGCGCGATGACAAGCCCCGCCAGCCATCCACGCAGCGGCCGATTGCGCCCCGAAGGCGTTCTTTTGGTCATGGGTTCCTCCTCCCTATGGTGTCGGTCCGGGGCCTGTGCAGGCGCCGGCTGCGCAAAATCTAGGCGCCAACCGGCAGCGCGGTCAAAAACGATGCGCCAAAACGGGCAGAATTGACGGCGGATTTTCGCCACGCCGCGGGCAGAAATCCGCCCAACCCCCGCCGCCGTCACCCGTGCCCCCCCATGCGCGGCACAGTGGCGGCGGCGCATTTGCGCAACGGCGGGGCTGTTCGCCTTGGGCGGGGGGCTGTATCCTGCCGCCGGCCCGTCTGCCGATACCGGCAAAAATCGGCGCAAGGCACGAGGGTGGCGAGACGATGGGGCAGATGACCGAGGAAACAGGGCGGCTGGTGCTGACGGCGGCAACGCTTGCGGCGATGGCTCTGGCATCGGCGCTGCACTGGCTGGTGCCAGTCTGGAGCGGCGTCTGGAGCGGCGTCTGGAGCGGCGGCTGGGCGGAGGGGCTGGCCCTGCTGGCGGTGTTTGCCGCCGGCGGGATTCCGGCGGCGATCCGCGCCATCGGCACGCTGATCGAGGACCGCCAACTCGACATCGACCTGTTGATGGTGCTGGCGGCGCTGGCGGCGGCGGCGGTGGGGGCGGCGCTCGAAGGGGCGGTATTGCTGAGCCTGTTCAGCCTTTCGACCACGCTGGAGCACCGCGCCATGGGCCGCACCCGACGGGCAATCGAGGCGCTGATGGACCTGCGCCCGGACCGGGCCTTGCTGCGCCGCGACGGCACCGAACGCGAGGTGGCCGTTGCCAGCCTCCAGCCGGGGGATGTGGTGATCTTGCGGCCGGGGGCACGGGTGCCGGTGGATGGGGCGACGGTGAACCTGCATGGCGTTCTGGCGGTTGCGGTCAGCCGGGCGCTGGCGGAAAGCACGGTGGCGCGGATGATTGCGCTTGTCACCGAGGCGCAATCGGCCCGCGCCCCGTCCGAGCGGTTCTCGGAGTGGTTCGGCCAGCGCTATACCATTGCGGTGCTGCTGGGCGCGATCCTGGCCTTTGGCGGGTTTCTGGCGCTGGGCCAGGGCTGGCACGCGGCGCTTTACAAGGCGGCAACGCTGCTGGTGGCGGCCAGCCCC
>CAZPWV010000273.1:0-3062 GCA_964590825.1 uncultured Rhodobacter sp.
TGGCTCGGCGGCAAGATGGACAGTTCCCGAGGCCCAAAGCCGGTCATCAGGCTTTCGATGGTCGTGCTTATTGCGGTCTGTCTGGTGATTGCGGGAATGTCGCGCGAGGCGTTTTATGGAACGCCCTTTGCCGAAGGCTCGCCGATGCCGGATTACATCTTTTATGTCTGCGGCATCCTGATCGGCGCGGCGGGCGGAACCTTGCAGGCGTCAAGCCGGACGATGATGGTCTATCACACCACGCAAGACCGCGCGACCGAGGCCTTCGGGCTTTACGCGCTGTCGGGCAAGGCCACCGCCTTCATCGCGCCGTTCTCGATTGCGCTCTTCACCACCCTCACCGGCTCGCAGCGGATCGGGATTTCCATCCCGCTGATAAGCCTCTTCGTGATTGGCATGATCTTGCTGAAATGGGTGAAACCGTTCGGAGAGCGGCAATGATCCTTCGCGCCATTGTTGCGGCACTTTGTCTGGCGCTGGCGGCCCCGGTGCAGGCCGAACCGCTTGCGCGGCAGTTGTTTGGTGCCAAGACCCTGCCCAGCAAGGCCGCCCCGGCGCCGATCGGCTCCTATTCCAAAGGCTGTGCGGCGGGGCTGGTGGCCTTGCCCGAAACCGGCCCCACCTGGCAGGCGATGCGGCTCAGCCGCAACCGCAACTGGGGGCATCCGGTGTTGCTGTCCTATATTCAGGATCTCTCGGCCTATGCCGCCAGTCTGCCCGGCTGGAAGGGGCTTTATGTCGGCGATATTTCCCAGCCGCGCGGAGGCCCGATGACCGGCGGCCATGCCAGCCACCAGATCGGGCTTGATGTCGATATCTGGATGCTGCCGCCCAGCACCCTTGGCCTGAGCCGCAAGCAACGCGAGGCCATTTCCTCGATCTCGATCCGCACCGAAGATCAGACCCGGGTGAACCGCAACTGGACGCCCGCCCATGCCGCGCTTTTGCGCACCGCCGCCGCCGATCCGCGGGTGGACCGCGTTTTCGTGGCGGCTGCGGCAAAGCTGGCGCTTTGCGCCAATGCCAGCCGTGCCGACAAGGCCTGGCTGCAAAAGATCCGCCCGATCTACGGCCACAATACGCATTTCCATGTGCGGCTGAAATGCCCGGCCGGCGCCGCAGGCTGTGCACGGCAAACGCCTACGGTGGCAGAGCTTTCCAAAGGGAGTGACGGTTGCGACGAGAGCCTGAACTGGTGGGTGACCACCTATCTGGAGGAATTGCGCAACCCGCCGAAGCGGCCCAAGAACCCCGGACCGCCGCCGAAATCGGCCAAGACCTATGTGATGTCGGACCTTCCCGCCGAATGCCGCAACGTGCTTGCCGCGCCCTGAGCGCCTGTCAACAGACCCTTCTGAGGGCAGCGCTGAGCGCCGTGCTGGGCCTGGTGCTGCAACTGGCTCCGGCGCAGGCCGAACCGTCGCAGGCCCAGTTCGTGCAATCCTATGTCTGGACCGGGGCCGAGCCCGCCTTTGGCGGGTTTTCCGGGCTGGAACTGGCCGCAAACGGTCAGGATTTCGTGACGGTCTCGGACCGCGCAACGCTGTGGCGGGGCCGGATTTCGCGCGACGGCAGGGGCAAGATCACCGGCGTGACCACGGCCGGGCCGGTGGCGCTGCACGACAGTGCCGGCAAACCGCTTGCCCGGCACAGTGGCGATGCCGAGGGCCTGGCGATGGGCGCCGATGGCAGCGTTTTCGTCTCGTTCGAGGGGTTGGCACGGGTGGCGCATTTCCCCAGCGATGGCGGCGCGGCGGTGCGGCTGCCCCGACCCAAGGCGTTTTCCCGGTTGCAGATCAATTCCGCGCTCGAAGCCCTTGCGATCGGCCCCGATGGCACGCTTTACACCCTGCCGGAACGCTCTGGCAGCCTTGGCCAGCCCTTTCCCGTCTGGCGCTATCGTGCCGGGGCCTGGGATCAGCCCTTTGCCATTGCGCGCGATGGCGACTGGCTGCCGGTGGGGGCCGATTTCGGCCCCGACGGCCGACTGTACCTGCTGGAGCGCGACTTTTGGGGCCTGCTGGGTTTTCTGACCCGCGTGCGGGTGTTCGACCTGGGGCCGGAGGGGGTTTCGGGGGGCACGGTGCTGGTGCAGACCACCGCCGGGCGGCATGACAACCTCGAGGGGCTGGCCGTCTGGCGCGACGGCAGCGGCGCCCTGCGCCTGACGATGATTTCCGACGATAATTTTCGCCTGTTTCAACGCAGCGAATTTGTCGAATACCGCCTTGCGCCCTGAGGTTTTCCTTGACCGGCCCGGCCCGCGGACGTAGGGAGCACGCCTGTCCGGGCACGCCGGGCCATGTCTCCGCAACCATGTAAAAACGGTGAACCCATGCGTTACCTGCCCGGCATTCTTGCCATGGCCGCCATTGTGGTGGCCTCGAACATCCTTGTGCAGCACCTGTTTGGCCAATGGCTCACCTGGGGCGCCTTTACCTATCCGTTCGCCTTTCTCGTCACCGATCTGACAAACCGGCTGCAAGGCCTGCGTGCCGCCCGCATCGTGGTGGTGGCCGGTTTCGCGGTGGGGGTGATCTGTTCGCTGATCGGCTCGCAGATCAGCGGCGAATTTGGCCCGCTGGTCAGTTTCCGCGTCGCGCTGGGCTCGGGTCTGGCCTTTCTCGTGGCGCAACTGACCGATGTGACGCTGTTCAACGCGCTGCGCAACCGGGGCGGCTGGTGGCAGGCGCCGCTGCTGTCGAGCCTCGTGGGGTCCAGCCTTGACACGGTGATCTTTTTCACCACCGCCTTTGCCGCCAGTCTGAGCTGGCTTGAACCGGGCAACGATGTCGGCTGGGCGGCGGAAGTTCTGCCGATCCTCGGGCTGGGGCCGGCCGCGCCGCTTTGGCTTTCGCTGGCGCTGGCCGATTGGGGCGTAAAACTTGCGCTGGCGGTGCTGGCCTTGCTGCCTTTTCGGGCAATTGTCGCAAGAGTTTCGCCACGGCTTGCGTAATTTAACTTGCCATATACCAAATCTGTGCCACCCTCTGGCTATCGGCAACGCATGAAAGGAGGTGGTCCAGTGTCTAGAGTGATATTGGAGAGAGGTGTCGGGACAG
>CAZPWV010000274.1:0-2460 GCA_964590825.1 uncultured Rhodobacter sp.
AGCCGGTCCAGGAGCTTGCGCGTGGCCGCAACCGGCGCGGTGCTGAACCATGCCGGTTCCTGCGCATGGGACGCCGCGCCGACGATCCAGCCGCGCGGGCCGGATCCTCCCGACCGCAGGATCTCTCCCGAAGCCAGCACCAGCGCCAGCGAGATCGGCACATCCATGTTCAGCCGGGCGTGGCGCAGCACGCCCCAGGCCGAGGTAAAGAACGGCCGCCCCGCAAAAACCACCGTGGGCAGGGCGATGGCGGCGGAGATCCAGTGAAACAGGTCACGCGTGGCGGATTCGGCCCCCGACCAGACCGCAATCGACAAGAGCATGATGTTGAGCCATATGGCCCCATGCATCATAAAATCCTTGCTCATAATGTTGGCAGCCCGCCACGCCGATGCGCATCAGCAGGTCACGGCCGCGCTTGTCGTTTTCGGTGGCCGAGAGCATTCCGGGGTCCAGCTCATAGGCCTCGTAGCCGATGCCGCCCAGCCGGGCGATCAGCCCCGCCGCCTCGATCCCCGGCTCGGCATCAATGGAGACGCGTTTGAGCGTCAGGTTCACCCGCGCCGAACGCACGCCGGGCTGGGCCTCCATCTCGCGTTCCACATCGGTGATGCAGACGGCGCAATGGGCCGTGGGCAGCGACAGCATGATGCGGGCGCCCTTGATATCGCCCGATTTGGCCAGTTGCTCGGCCGAAGGCGCGGCCAGACAGGCCGGGCAGGCCGAGGCAGACAGATGTTCGGCCTCGCGTGGCACGGCGGTGGGGGGCACAGCGGGGAGCGGCGCGGCAGCAAGGGGCGCGGCGGTGGAGGCCAGACCATTGGCGGCGGGCGCGACGGTCATCTCCGTCTCAGCCCTCGATCATGAAATCGAGCCGCTGGCGAAAGGCGGTGCCATCGCTGGCCTTGGCGTCGAGGTGGATCAGCCAGGCGCCGGGGCTCAGCGCCACCTTGGCGGTATAGATGCCGCCGAAATAGGCCATTTCGGGGCGTTGGTCATCGGCCGCCATGGTGGTGCGGCCAACGAGAATATCCAGATCGGCAACCGGCGCGGGCAGGCCCGCACGATCGCGGATGACGATCGAGAGGGTCTCGCCATCGTAGCTGGGCTCAACCACCCAGCCCAGCGCCTCCTGCGCATCGCGGTCGGCGTCAAAGGTCTGCGAGGCGACATAGGAATTGGCCACCTCGAGGCCCGGAAAGGTGCCCGTCGCCTTGCGCGCCATCACCAGGTTGACCGCGATGATCGCACCGAAAAAGGCCACCGCAATGCCCAGCACGATCGGCCCGTTCAGCCGCACCCGCGCCAGCACCACGCCCGCGAGGATGACAAGGGCGACGAGGCCAAAGACGAACAGAACCTCGGGTTTCGTGAAAAACCAGATCAGATCGCTCATTTGCGCGCCGCCCATGTCATGTCCTTTTCTACTCTTTGCCGTTGAACACGGTGCCTGCCGAATCCTTGGCCGGAACATCGCTCTCGCTCTGGGCTTCTTCAACCCAGATTTTCAGCGTGCTGCGGTCGGATGTTGCAGGTTTCGAGCCTTTCACAGCATCGAGATACAGGCGCTGATTGTAAAGCTCATCCGCGGGCACGGTAACGATGTCGCCGTCCTTGCCCTCGAGCGTCATCTTGATGGCGCCCGCCACTTCGGGGTCGTCCGAGGTGATCGAGATCTTGTAGGCGGTATCAGCGCCATGCTTGTTGCGTATGCGCAGCGTGTAGATGTTGCGGATCGAGCCATCGCCCTGCACCACATAAAGCGGATCGCGCGCCGGGGTGACGTTGAAATCGATCGGCGAGCGCAGGATCAACAACGCCACCAGACCGATGCCGAACGCCCCCCAAAGGGTGAAATACAAGATCGTGCGCGGCCGCAGGATGTGTTTCCAGACGTTGGTCACCTTGTTGCCGGCGCGTTCGTTTGCCTCGTCCTTCAGTGCCATATAGGCAATCAGGCCGCGCGGCTTGCCGATCTTGTCCATCATCTCGTCGCAGGCGTCGATGCACAGCCCGCAGGTGATGCATTCAAGCTGCTGGCCGTTGCGGATGTCGATCCCCATCGGGCAGACGTTGAAACAGGCCATGCAGTCGATGCAGTCGCCATTGCCCTCGGCGGTCTGGCCCTTGTGCAGCTTGCCGCGCGGCTCGCCGCGCCATTCGCGATAGCCGATGGTGATGGTGTCTTCGTCCATCATCGCGGCCTGGATGCGCGGCCAGGGGCAGGCATAGATGCACATCTGTTCCCGTGCGAAACCGCCAAAGGCAAAGGTGGTGGCGGCGCCGACAAAGACGGCCGTATAGGCCACCGACGAGGCGGTGCCGGTCAGCAGCCCTTTCAGCAGCGTCGGCGCATCGGTGAAGTAAAAGGCAAAGACGCCACCGGTGGCCAGCGCAATCAGCGCCCAGAGCAGCCATTTGGTGAGGCGCTTGCGAATCTTTTCGGCATCCCATCTCTGC
>CAZPWV010000274.1:2470-3048 GCA_964590825.1 uncultured Rhodobacter sp.
ATGCGGTTGTTGCGGTCGCCCTCGATCCAGCGCTCGACCAGCACGAAAAGGTCGGTCCAGACCGTTTGCGGGCAGGCATAGCCGCACCACACCCGGCCCAGCGCCGAGGTGAAGAGGAAAAGCCCAAGCCCCGCCATGATGAGCAGACCCGCGACGAAATAGAATTCATGCGGCCAGATTTCGAGAAAGAACAGGAAAAACCGGCGGTTGGCCAGATCAAGCAGCACCGCCTGATCGGGCAGCGCCGGGCCGCGGTCCCAGCGGATCCAGGGCAGGACGTAGTAGACGCCCAGCATCACCGCCATCAGATACCATTTCAGATTGCGGAAACGTCCCGAAATGCGCTTCGGGAAAACGGGTTCACGCGCGGCATAAAGCGGCGTGTCGTCGGTGGGTTCGGTGGAGCTCACGGGTCTTTCTCCGTTGGCTGAAATCGGAAATCGGGTCCGTTGTCATATGACGCATCGGTAAATACTTTGACATGCGTCAAAAAGGAAGATTTCCGATGCAGGATTTGTGCCGGGACATGCCGATCCTTGGCCTTGCGCGCGTCGGGGCAGCCGATCTGCCATGAAAGA
>CAZPWV010000275.1:0-3043 GCA_964590825.1 uncultured Rhodobacter sp.
TCGATTGGCGGGGCAATCTCGGATGACGGGCGCATCATCGCCGTGGCGAATTACGAACCGGGCGGCGTGAACCTCTTTGATGCCGAAACGCTGGAACAGATCGGCGCGGTGCCCACCAATGGCAAGGCGCTCGGGCTGGAAGATGCGCCGGGGCGGCGGTTCGTGGTTTCGGTCTGGGAGACCGGCGAGGCGAAGATCATCGACGCCTCGGGGCCGGAGCTGAAGGTGACCACCCTGCCGGGGATCGGCGCCGAGCCCTATGACGCGCTGATTACCGATGATGGCCGCACCTATATTGCCGGGCTTTTCGGCGAGGACGGGCTGGCTGCGCTCGACCTTTGGCAAGACAACCCGCAGCCGCGCCGCATTCTGCCGGGCTATGGGCGCGGCGCCGCGGAAATGCCGGTCTACAAGATGCCGCATCTGGAGGGCTGGGCGAAGGCGGGCAACGAAATCGTGCTGCCCGCCGTGCATCACGCCGAGGTGCTCTGGGTCGATGCCCGCAGCCTCGAGGAAACCGGCCGCACCGCCGTGCATGGCCAGCCGGTCTTTGCCATGGCGCGGCCGGGTGGGCGGCAGGTCTGGGTCAATTTCGCCCATCCGAAGAACGACACGATCCAGGTGATCGACACGATGACCCACGCCGTCACCGCCAGCTTCACCCCCGGCCCGGCGATTTTGCACATGGAATTCACCGCCCGCGGCACCGAGGCCTGGGTCTCGGTGCGCGATGCCGGCAAGGTGGTGATCTATGACACCACCACCCTGCAGCCGCTGGGTGAAATTGCCGCGCAAAGCCCTTCGGGGATCTTCTTCACCGCCCGCGCCCATCGCATGGGCCTATGAGACAGGGGCTTTGACCATGGCCGTTCTTTCCGAACTCGACGCCCGCATCCTTGACGACTGGCAGCGCAATTTCCCGTTGACCGCGCAGCCTTTCGCGCAAATGGCGCAGGCGTTGGGGGTGGGCGAGGAGGTTCTCCTCGCCCGCCTGACCCATCTGCGGGCCGCGGGCACGGTGGCGCGGGTGGGGGCGACCTGCCGGCCCAATACCGTCGGCGCCTCGACGCTGGCGGCCCTGGCGGTGCCCGACTGGCGCGTCGATGAGGTGGCCGCCATCGTTGGCGCCGAGCCGGGGGTGAACCATTCCTATCTGCGCGAACATGACTGGAACCTGTGGTTCGTGGTGACCGCCCCCGATGCGGCGGCGCGCGAGGCGGTGCTGGCCCGGATCGCCGCGCAAACCGGGCTGAAGGTGCTGAACCTGCCGCTGGTGCGGGCCTTCAACATCGACCTGGGCTTTGCCCTTGACGGGCCGCGCCATGCGCTCAGCCTGGACACCCCGGCCGAACTCTCGGTGCTGCGCCCTGCCGACCGGGCGCTGCTGCAAGCCCTCACCGACGGGCTGCCGCTGGTTTCGGCCCCTTTCGCCGCGCTGGGCGCGAGGCTGGGGCTGGGCGAGGCCGCGGTGCTTGCGCGCATTGCGGTGCTGGTGGAGGCCCGCATCATCACCCGGTTCGGGGTGATCGTGCGTCACCGCGCGCTGGGCTGGCGTTCCAACGCGATGGTGGCCTGGAACCTGCCCGACGACCGGCTCGAGGCGGCGGGGCGGGCGCTGATCCGCCATCCGGGGGTGACGCTGTGCTATCAGCGCATCCGCCACCCCGACTGGGACTATCCGCTGTTCACGATGATCCATGCCAAGTCGCGCTCCGAGGCGTTCGACATTCTCGAAGGCGCCGCCGCGCTGCCCGAACTGGCGGGGGCTGGCCGTCAGGTGCTGTTTTCGGTGCGCTGCTTCAAGCAGACGGGCGCGATGCTGGCCGCGCCGGGGCTGGTGGCGGAATGAAACGCATCACCCTGCCGCCCGAGGCGCTCGACGCCACCGACCGCGCGCTCATCAACCTGATGCAGGACGGCATGGAGATCGTGCCCCGCCCCTTTGGCCCCCCGGCGGCGGCGCTGGGCATCGGCGAAGCGGAGCTGATCGAACGCATCCGCCATCTGCGCGAAATCGGCGCGATCACCCGTTTTGGCCCGTTTTTCGACGCCGCCGCGATGGGCGGGGCGTTTTGCCTGTGCGCCATGCAGGTTCCGGCAGAGCGATTCGAAGAGGTCATGACTTTGGTCAATGCCCATCCCGAAGTTGCGCATAATTATGAACGCAATCATCGGCTGAACATGTGGTTCGTGCTGGCCGCGGTAGCTCCGGAAGGTATCGAACAAGTGGCAGACGAGATCGAGCGGGAAACGGGGATGTGCGTCCTCCGTTTCCCGAAACTCGAAGAATTCTTCATCGGTTTCAGGGTGTTGCTGTGAGTCTCGATGATATCTCCCGTCGCATCGTCGCCGCCACGCAGGCGGGGCTGCCGCTGGTCGAGGCGCCCTTTGCCGAAATCGCGCGGCAGATCGGGCTGAGCGAGGGCGAGGTGATCGCACGGATGCGCGCGATGAAGCTGCAGGGGATGATCCGCCGGGTGGCGGTGGCGCCCAACCATTACGCGCTGGGGCTGGTGGCCAATGGCATGTCGGTCTGGGATGTGGACGATGCGCAGGCGCAGCGGCTGGGGGCCGAAATCGGCGCCCTCGATTTCGTCTCGCATTGCTATCTGCGGCCGCGCGCCGAGGGCTGGCCCTACAACCTCTTTGCGATGATCCACGGCCCAAGCCGCGACGAGGTCGAGGCCAAGCGATCCGTTGTTGCCGCCCGGCTTGGCGCCGCCTGCCGGGGCAGCGACGTTCTCTATTCCACCCGCATCCTGAAAAAGACCGGGCTGCGCCTTGGCGAGGGCTGAGCGATGTTTCGACTGACGCAATACATGCGGGAGATCTTGCACCCCACGCCGGTGCGCCCCCGCGCGGGCGTGGTGCGTCCGGTGGTGATCTGGAACCTCACGCGGCGCTGCAACCTGCGCTGCCGGCACTGCTACACCACCTCGGCCGATGTGCCCTTTCCGGGCGAGCTGACGCATGACGAGGCGATGGCGGTGCTGGATGACCTGCACGGGTTCGGCATTCCCGCGCTGATCCTCTCGGGGGGCGC
>CAZPWV010000276.1:0-3012 GCA_964590825.1 uncultured Rhodobacter sp.
CCGGAAGCTGCGGCAGCCCAAGCGCATAGGCATTGCCCACGATCGGATCTTCGGCGGTCATGCGGTCCTCGAGGCCGATCAGCGCCGCGCCCAGAATGGCCGCGATCATCAGATAGGGGTTCACATCGCCCCCCGCCACGCGGTGCTCGATGCGCCGCGCCACCGGCCCCGACGAGGGAATGCGCAGCGCCGCGGTGCGGTTTTCATAGGCCCAGCCGATGCCGGTGGGCGCATGGGCATTGGGCACCAGCCGGTCGTAGCTGTTTTCATGCGGCGCAAAGATCAGCGTCGAGCCGGGCAGGGCGGCAAGGCAGCCCGCCACCGCCTGGCGCAGCCGGTCCGAGCCTTTCTCGCTGCCGTCATTGAAGATGTTCTTGCCCTGCGCGTCGAGAATCGAAAAATGCGTGTGCATTCCGTTGCCCGACCACATGTCATAGGGTTTGGCCATGAACGAGGCGGCAAAGCCGTAGCGCCGCGCCAGCCCCTTGACCAGCATCTTGAAGAGCCAGGTGTCATCGGCGGCCTTGAGCGGATCGGCCTGATGCATGAGGTTGATCTCGAACTGCCCCGGCCCGGCCTCGGAAATCGCGGTATCGGCGGGAATGTCCATTTCCTCGCAGGCCACATAGAGCGCGGTGAAGAACTCGTCGAAAGCGTCAAGCGCGCGCAGCGAGAGAATTTCGCCCCCCGTGCGGCGCTTGCCCGAGCGGGGCGATGGCGGCACGCGCAGCTTGGTGCCGCTGTCGTCGATCAGGAAAAACTCAAGCTCGGTCGCCACCACCGGCGTCAGGCCGCGGGCCTTGTAGCGTTCCATCACGCGGGCCAGCGCCTGGCGCGGATCGCCGGCATAGGGGCGGCCATCCATGTGGAACATCCAGATCGGCAACAGCGCCGTGGGGGCGTCGAGCCAGGGCATCGGCATGAAGCCGCGCTCGGTTGGCATCAAAAGCCCGTCGCAGTCGCCGGTTTCAAACACCAGCGGGCTGTCTTCGATGTCTTCGCCCCAGATGTCGAGGTTCATCACCGAAAAGGGAAAGCGCGTCCCCTCGGTGAACACTTTATGGGCAAATCTTGCGGGTATGCGCTTACCCCTTGCCACCCCGTTGAGGTCTGCCGCAGCCACGCGAATGGTGCGCACCTCGGGGTGCTCCTTCAGCCAGTCCATTTCCTCACCTGATGATTTGCGGCCTGATCCTGAGCCTGGGGCGGGATTGCCCCGGTAGATGCCGGTTCAGACGGCGGTTGACCACCCCCATGACCCCGATCAGCGCCAGCGTGACAAGAATGAAATAGAAGGCGGCGATCGGGTAGGGGATGAATGGGTTGAAGGTCTTGTCGGCGAAGAACTTGGCGTAATAAAGCGCATCGCCGCGCTGTTGAAACGCCGGGAACCCCGAGAAAAAGACCAGTGTCGTTGCGTGAAACAGGAATATCGCCTCGTTGGTATAGGCGGGCCAGGCCAGCCGCAAAGTGGTGGGCCAAAGCACCCGGCGGAATTTCTTCCAGCCGGTCAGGCCATAGGCATCGGCGGCCTCGATATCGCCCTTGGGCACGCTCATCAGCGCGCCATGAAAGATTTCGGCGCTATAGGCCGAGGTGTTGAGAAACAGCACGAACAGCGCCCCGGCCCAGGCCGAGGTCGTCCAGTCGGTCGCAATCACCAACCCGCCCAGCGTGATGCCCGCCTTGGGCAGCATCACCAGAAGCTCGTAGGCCAGGAAGAACTGGATGAAGAGCGGCGAGCCGCGAAAGACGAAGATGAACCATTCGGCAGGTTTGCGCAGCGCGCGATTGGGGCTGGCCTTGGCCAGCGCCAGCGCGGTGGCGAAAAAGAACCCGAAGGCCAGGGCCAGAACGCCGAAATAGATGTTCCAGATCAGCCCCGAGCCGATCAGGGTGAATTCGTGGCACAGCGTAAAGCCCTCGCGCGGCAGGAGCCGCTCGCCAAAGCCCAGCGAGCGAAAGGCGTAATCGGCGATGATCTGCGGGCAACTGTCGCTCATGCCGCGGCCTTTCGTTGCGCTTCGCCCGCCATCGTCGCCTGCCCCTTCGAGAGCCGCGCCGACAGGCGGCCCAGCACGATTTCCGAAAGCCGCGTCATGCCAAGGTAATAGCACAGCAACGCCAGCACATACCAAAGCCGCCAGTCACCATGCGGGTAGTCGTATAGCTGCGATTTGGTCGAGCCAAGTTCGCGGGCCCAATAGACGATGTCCTCGACCCCGAGCAGGAACAAGAGCGGCGTGGCCTTGATGAGGATCATCCACAGGTTCGACAGGCCGGGCAGCGCATAGGTCCACATTTGCGGAATCAGGATCCGGCGGCGCACCTGCGCGGCGGTCATGCCATAGGCCTCGGCGGTTTCAAGCTGCGCATGGGGCACGGCCTTCATCGCGCCATAAAGCACATTGGCGGCAAAAGCCCCGAACACGACGGAAAAGGCAAAGACCGCAAGGGTGAAACCGTAGATCTCATGCCAGATCTGCGGCGAGCTCGAGAGCGGAATCTTCGCCGCCGCGCAGACGTTGAACTCGTTGTTGGCCCAGACCGGCACCCCGGTTTGCGGACAGGCCCAGAGGTTGCGCAGATATTCGAGCCCCTGATCCAGCGCCACGGGCACGCCGCGCACCATCGCGGTATAGGCTTGGCCGAACAGCCGCAGCGGCGCAAAGGGCGAGCGTGCCGCGATTGCCCCGCCAAAGCCGAAGGCAAGCGCAATCGGGGCCACCACGGCCATCAGGGCAAGAACCACGAAGAACGAGCCATAAAACAACATGTGCTTGCCCGAGGTCAGGTAGCACAGAAGCCAGGCAAGGCCCTCAAGCGATTTCGGGTCGGCGCAGGTTGAAAACATGATGGGTGGGGCGCGGGGCTGGCCCGCGCCCGTTCCGATATGTCAGATCAGAACAGCACGGCAGCGTCGCCGAACCATTTCTTAATCATCGTGTTGAGCGAGCCATCGGCCTTCATCTCGGTGATGACGGCATCGAATTTCGCCTTCATCTCGGTGTC
>CAZPWV010000277.1:0-3001 GCA_964590825.1 uncultured Rhodobacter sp.
AAAAGGTAAAGATCCCCGAACAGGCCCATAAATACCCCGGCCAGCTTTCGGGGGGTCAACAGCAGCGCGTGGCGATTGCGCGCAGCCTGTGCATGAAGCCGCGGATCATGCTGTTTGACGAACCGACTTCGGCGCTCGACCCCGAGATGATTAAAGAGGTGCTCGACACGATGATCCAACTGGCCGAGGAAGGCATGACCATGCTGTGCGTCACCCACGAAATGGGTTTTGCGCAGGCTGTTGCCAACCGGGTGATCTTCATGGCCGATGGGCAGATCGTCGAACAGAACAACCCGCATGATTTCTTCCACAATCCGCAGTCGGACCGCACCAAGCAGTTCCTGAGCCAGATCCTGGGGCATTAGGGGCGGGCCTGCGGCGCGCCTTACCAAGGTGAAAAGGGGTTGCCGCAGGGCAGCCCCTTGTCGTTATCCGCTGCCCTTATCCGCGGGTGCCGGGGGTAAAGAACTCCAGCACCGCGCCCTGACCGGGCCTTGCATCGGCCCAGTCGTCAATCTGAAAATCGACGATCAGCGTGGCGCAGGTGGGGTATTTGCGAAAGGTCGGGTCGTAGATCGGCCGCGCCGGCAGGCTTGCCGCGAATTCACCAATGCCGGGATTGTGGCCAACGATCATCACCACCGGGGCGGAGGCCATCTTGAGCACGTCGAGCAGCATCTCGGTCGATGCATGGTAGAGGTCTTCGATGTAAAGCACATCGGGCCGGGTTTCGATGACCGCCCCGGCCACGCCATCCCAGGTTTCGCGGGTGCGCAGCGCGGTGGAACAAAAGACTTCCTCGGGTTCCAGCCCGCGCGAGGCCAGAAAATCGCCCAGCTCCCGCGCCGCCGCCTGCCCGCGCGCGTTCAGCGGGCGGTCGATATCGGCCATGGTCGGGTCATCCCAACTCGATTTCGCATGGCGGGTAAGAATCAGGCGTCGGTGTCCGGCGGGGGTCATTTGTGAAACTGCCTCATGTGCCATGCGGATTGCAGTTCCAACCTGCCATAGGTTTGGCTCACTGGGCAAGCGCGGCGCGCAAGACAACCCGAAATGAGGCAATCTGCCCCGCCCGGCGTTTCAAGAAAATCGTGACAAGCGGTCACGTTATACCCCGTCGGCGAGAGTGCGCCCACCGGGCAGGCGGTGGCGCAGGGGGCGGCGCAGCCGGCGCAGGGGGGGCTTGCGGGCGGCGGCGTGGGCAGGGGCAAAGGCAACGCCAAAGCCCCGCGAAACGAAGCCCAAAGCCCCATCCGCGCATGAACCAGCAGCCGGATCGGCGCGGACCAGGCTTGTCCGGAGGCCAGCGCCCAGGAAAAGAACGGCGGATAGGGCGGCCCGTCCGAGGGAAAGATCGCCCGCCCGTCACAAAGTGCCGCCAAAGCCCCGATGACCCGTTTCGACCAACGGTCCAGCGGATCGGGGGCCGCGTCCGAAAACTCTGGCTGCGCGGTCACATGCGCCCAGAAACCCGGCTCGTCGGGGGCCAGCAGCAGGATCGTTTCGCCGGCCTCGGCCACCACACCCGCCACAAACAACCGTTCGGCGGCAAGCCCGGCCCGCAGCGCCGCAGGCAGGCTCACCGCCGCCGGGGCACGACGCGCGAGAGCGTCGAGCGGATCATCGAGCCTGCGCCATGTTCGGTGAACAGTTCCAGCAGGCAGGCATTCGCCACCCGCCCATCCAGAATGACCACGGCCCGGACCCCTTCGCGGACGGCCTGCAACGCGGTTTCCACCTTCGGGATCATGCCGCCCGAAATCGTGCCGTCGTCGATCAGCGCCTGCACCTCGTCGGGGGTCATCTGGGTGATGACCTCGCCCGCCTGGTTCTTCACCCCGGCGACATCGGTCAACAGCAGCAGCCGGTCGGCCTGAAGCGCCCCGGCAATGGCACCGGCGGCGGTATCGCCATTGACGTTGAACGTTTCGTTGTCATTGGCGCCGGTGGCCACGGGGGCGATCACCGGAATGAGCCCCGCGCCGTAAAGATCCCGCACGATCTGCACATTCATCTCGACGGGGCGGCCCACGAACCCCAGTTCCGGGTCGTCGGCCTCGCAGACCATCAGATCGTCGTCCTTGCCGGAAATGCCCACCGCGCGGCCGCCCTGATCGTTGATCGCCTGCACGATGCGCTTGTTCACCAGCCCCGAGAGGATCATTTCGACCACCTCCACCGTGGCCTTGTCGGTCACCCGCTTGCCGCGCACCCATTCGGACTTGATGCCCAGCTTGGCCAGCATCTCGTTAATCATCGGCCCGCCGCCATGCACCACCACCGGGTTCATGCCGACCTGTTTCATCAGCACGACATCGCGGGCAAATTCGGCCATCGCGGCATCGTCGCCCATGGCGTTGCCGCCGAATTTTACCACCACCACCGCGCCGGTGTAGCGTTGCAGATAGGGAAGCGCCTCGGAAAGCGTCTTGGCGGTGGCGATCCAGTCACGGTCCATGCTTTGCTTCTTCATCTGATGCCCTCGGGGAAAGTCGCGGCCTTTGTTAGAACCATTTGCCCCCCCTGCCAAGGGCATTGCCAATGCCGCGCCGCAGATTAGGTTGAACCTGTAACCGCAGGAGAAAGCAATGGACGCGCGCAAGGTGATGGTTCTGACGGGGGCAAGCCGGGGCATCGGCCATGCCACGGTAAAGCGGTTTGCCCGCGAGGGGTGGCGGATCATCACCTGTTCGCGCCAGCCCTTTCCCGAGGAATGCCCCTGGGGGGGCGGGCGCGAGGACCACATCCAGCTCGACCTTGCCGACCCCAACAAGACCATCGAGGCCATTGCCGAAATCCGGGCCCGGCTGGGGGGCAGGCTTCATGCGCTGGTCAACAACGCCGGTATTTCCCCCAAAGGGCCGGGGGGCAGCCGGCTGAACACGATCGACACCGATCTGCGCAGTTGGGGGCAGGTGTTTCACGTCAATTTCTTTGCCCCGATCGTGCTGGCGCGGGGCCTGAAGGAGGAACTCTCGGCGGCCAGGGGGGCGGTGGTCAA
>CAZPWV010000278.1:0-2961 GCA_964590825.1 uncultured Rhodobacter sp.
CCGCCGCGAACATGTGGCGGGCTTTTACGCCCGCAAGCCGATCTGGCTGGCCAAGAACCTGTCGCTCGAGGCGATCCGCGCCGAGGCCGAGGCGATGGAGCGGGGGGCCGGAAAATTCTATACATTGGCGGCACAGCACACGTCGGATGCGGCCACGCGCAAGCTTCTGGGCGATCTGGCGGCGGCGGAACTGGGGCACGAGCAAAAAGCCAACGACCTTGCCGAAACCCATCTGACCGAAGATGCCAAGGGCGAGGAGGACCGCGCCGCGCATCGGCAATTCATCCTCACCTGGGTGCAGCCCGGTCTGGCCGGGCTGATGGATGGTTCGGTCTCGACCCTTGCGCCGATTTTTGCCACCGCGTTTGCCACGCAAAACACCCACACGACGCTGCTGGTCGGCCTGGCGGCGGCGATCGGGGCGGGCATTTCAATGGGCTTCACCGAAGCCGCGCATGACGATGGCGTCATTTCGGGGCGCGGTTCGCCGCTGAAACGCGGGCTGGCCTCGGGGGTGATGACGGCGGTTGGCGGGCTGGGCCATGCCCTGCCCTATCTGATCCCCGATTTCTGGACCGCAACGGCCCTGGCCATTGCCATCGTCTTTGTCGAGCTGTGGGCGATCGTCTGGATTCAGAACCGTTTCATGGAAACCCCGTTCCTGCGGGCGGTGACGCAGGTGGTGGTGGGTGGTGCGCTGGTCTTTGCCGCCGGGGTGTTGATTGGCGGCGGCTGAGCGCGGGCCGTTGGCCGGGCCTTGGCCTGCCCCCGTTTCGCCCCCTGGGCGGCGGCAACGCTCTCTGGCGAAGCCCGGCGTGGCGTGCTAGCGCTTTGGCATGTGGGAGATCTTTCTCAAGACACTGCCGTTTTTCGCCCTGATCGGGCTGGGCTGGTTTGCCGGGCGGACCCGGTTTTTCCCGCCCGAAGCCACCGCCTGGCTGACGAAATTCGTCTTTTACTTTGCGCTATCGGCGATGCTGTTTCGCTTCACCGCCACCTTGCCGCTGGAACAGTTGTTCGACTGGGCGTTTTTTGCGGCCTATCTGACCGGCTCGGCGCTGGTCTGGGGGCTGGGCTTTGGCGTGGCGCTGCTGCGCCGCCGGCCGCTGGCCGAAGCGGCGATGGAGGCGCATACCGCGATGACCGGCAACACCGGCTTTCTGGGCGTGCCGATGCTGGTGGTGCTCTTGGGGCCGCAGGCGGCGGGGCCGGTGCTGATGGTGCTTGCGGCCGATCTGATCGTGTTTTCCTCGCTCATCACCATGGTCATCACCGCTGCCCGCCATGGCCGGGTGGCCGTGGCCCCGCTGGCGCTGGGGCTGGTGAAAAACCCGATGATCGTGTCGATGGTGGCGGGGCTGGGCTGGGCCGGGCTGCACCTGCCGATGCCCGCGCCGGTGCAGGAATTCATGACCCTGCTGGGCGGGGCCGCCACCCCCGGTGCGCTTTTTGCCATCGGCGCCTCGCTCGCGGGGCGTTCGGCCGAGCGGGTCGGCCCTGCGCTCTGGCTTTCGGGCGCCAAGCTCTTTTTACACCCGCTGGCCGTGGCCGGGGCCGCCATGGTGCTTTTTTCGGTCGAGCCGTTCGCGGCAGGGGTGATGATTGCCGCCAGCGCCCTGCCGGTGGCGGGCAATGTCTATATTCTGGCCGCGCATTACGGCGTGGCCCCGCAGCGTGTTTCCAGCGCGATCCTGATGTCTACGGCGGTCAGCATCCTGACGATTCCCGCCGTCATTGCCTGGGTCAGCCGATGATCTGGGTCGATGCCGATGCCTGCCCGGTGAAAGCCGAGGCCGAGCGGGTCGCTACGCGGCTGGCCGAGAGGCTTTGCCTGGTGTCCAACGGTGGCCTGCGGCCATCGCTCAACCCGCTGGTGCAAATGGTTTATGTGGCGGCGGGCCCGGACGAGGCCGACAAATACATTGCCGATCGTGCCGGGCGTGGCGATGTGGTGATTACCAACGATATTCCGCTGGCGGCAAAATCGGTGGCGGCCGGTGCGCGGGTGCTGCGCCCCGATGGCGAGGTTCTGACCCCGGCCAATATCGGCAATGTCCTGGCGATGCGCGACCTGATGGCCGATCTGCGCGCCGCCGACCCGTTCCGTCCGGGCGGGGGGCGTCCGTTTTCCAGGGCCGACCGGGCGCAGTTCCTGCAATCGCTCGAACGGCTGGTAGTGGCCGCAAGAAAGGACGCGCATGGTTGAGGCGGTGGTGTTCGACATTGGCAATGTGCTGATCGAATGGCAGCCCGAGCGGCATTTCGACAGCCTGATGGCGCCGGCGCGGCGGCAGGCGCTGTTTGCCGAGGCCGATCTTGAAACGATGAATGCCGCCATCGATCTGGGCGCGCCGTTTCGCGAAACGGTCTATGACTGGGCCGAGCGCCACCCGGCCTGGCGCGCCGAAATCCGGCGTTGGCACGATGACTGGCTTGCCATGGCCTCGCCTGCCATCGCGCGTTCGGTGCAGCTGATGGCGGCGCTGCGCAAAAGGGGTGTTGCGGTCTTCGCGCTGTCGAATTTCGGCACCGATACCTTTACGCTGGCGTGCCGCCACTACCCGTTCCTGCGCGGTTTCGACCGGGTCTTTCTGTCGGGCGAGCTGCGTTTGGCCAAGCCCGACCCGCGCATCTATGCCGCGCTGCAAGAGGCCGCCGGCCTGCGCGGGGATCAGCTCTTGTTTGCCGATGACCGCGCCGAAAATATTGCTGCCGCAGCGGCCCTGGGCTGGAAGACGCATCATTTCCTTCATCCCGAAGGCTGGGCGGCGCGGCTGGTTGCGGAACGGTTGCTTGACCCGGAGGAGGCTGCATGAGCATCGATATCGTCGGACCGGAGGCCGAAAGGCATCTTGACTGGATCACCCTGACCGAGGCGCTTGCCGCCGGCCATCGGCTGCCCCGCGCCGAGGTCCGCGACAGTTTCCTCTATCGGGGGGGCGACACGCTGCTGACCCGTTC
>CAZPWV010000279.1:0-1144 GCA_964590825.1 uncultured Rhodobacter sp.
GTCGAACATGCGCGAAAAGCACATCAAATACATGACCTCCTGCCGGGTGAAAAAGGTCGAAGCCGGCAAGATGATCGTCGAGGAAATCGCCGATGACGGCTCGGTCAAGGCGGAAAAGGAAATGCCCTTCGGCTATGCGATGATGCTGCCCGCCTTCCGCGGCATCAAGGCGGTTTCGGGCATCGAGGGGCTGAGCAATCCGCGCGGCTTCACCATCGTGGACAAATACCAGCGCAACCCGAAGTATCAGAATGTCTTTGCCGTGGGCGTTTGCGTGGCGATTCCGCCGATGGGCCCGACGCCCGTGCCCTGCGGCGTGCCGAAGACCGGCTTCATGATCGAAAGCATGGTCACCGCCACGGCGCATAACATCGGCAATCTGGTGAACGGCAAGGAACCCGACGAGGTCGGCACCTGGAACGCCGTCTGCCTGGCCGACTTTGGCGATCAGGGCATTGCCTTTGTGGCGCAGCCGCAAATTCCGCCACGCAACGTGAACTGGTCGAGCCAGGGCAAATGGGTGCATTGGGCCAAGGAAGGGTTCGAGCGCTACTTCATGCACAAGCTGCGCAAGGGCACCTCGGAAACCTTCTACGAGAAATTCGCCATGAAGATGCTGGGCATCGACAAGCTGAAAGCCACGAAAAAGGGCTGAGCCAGAACGGACCGCCCAACCGCGACCAAGGCGGGGCAGAACAGATGAAAAAGGCGGGCCTTGGACCGCCTTTTTGCCTTGCCGGCAAAAAGGCTAGAGATCGGCCTCGGGGCAAGGCGCCTCGGCGCAGCGGCGCAGATGCGGATCGTTGATGAAGGTGCCAAAGGGGATCAGCGCCGCCAGCGCGGTGCGCCAGCGGTCACGCTCGCCAAAGCGCGGGCCGCGCAGCGCCGGGATCATCAGACCCATATAGGCCAGAAAGGCATAGCCATGCAGCGGCCCCATCACCTTGACCCAGGAGACATCGCCAAGCCCGTATTTGATCGGCATTGCCACGCCGAACAGCAGCACCGTGGTCAGCCCCTCGAACAGCGCCACCGCGCGAAACAGCCCCAACAGGCGGTGCGGCGCGGCAAGGCTTGCGGCAAAGGCCGTCTTGGCGGGCTGGGTCATCGGGGCACTCCGGGTTGGGGGGGGTGGGGTTGGGGT
>CAZPWV010000279.1:1154-2864 GCA_964590825.1 uncultured Rhodobacter sp.
AAAAATTAAAATTAAATTTAAAGATAAATTATTTTATAAGGGAGAAACTAAATAGGGGTGGGGTTGGGGTTGGGGTCTGGCAGCGCCCCGCAAACGGGCCCGGCTTGACGGAACCGTGCCAGTATAACGCCCCGGCCAAGGCAGCGAAACCCGCTTGCCCCGCTTGGGACCGCCGCCAGAGGGCGCAAATTGCCGCATCGCACCGCGCCGCATCGGCACCGGGCAAAGGCCCCCGGCGGCGGCGCCCGTCATGATCCCGTTACAAAACGATCACAATTCTTCCGTTGGCCCGCCCCTGCGGCGCCCCTACAATGTCGTTGCATTTCAAGGGGGTTGCCAAGGAGGTCGCGATGAGCAAACACAAGGACAAGAGCAAGAAAAAGAAGGAAAGCCAGTTGGTGTTCCGGATTGAAAAATCCGAGAAGGACCGTTTCCTCGCCGCCTGCGAGGCGCTCGACACTTCGGCCGGGCGCGAGATCCGCCGCTTCATGCGCGATTTCGTCGCCGCGCAATCGGCCCCCGCCCCGGCCGCGGCCGAAGCTGAGGCCGAGGCGCCGAAAGACCTGCCGGAACCGCCCCCCGAAACGGCTGCCGAATCCCCTGCTGACGCCAGCGCCGCGCCAGCCGCACCAACCGCCGCACCCGCCGCCGCAGACGGCAAAAAGGCCAAGCCCGCAAAAAAGAAAAAGGCGGGTTCCTGAACCGCAGGGCGGCGCCCTCGGGCCTGCGCCAAAACCGGGCGCGGGCCGTGCGTTGCAACCGGGCGCCGCGCCCGCGTCAGCCCACCCGCTTGCCCTTGACCCAGACCCCGCGCAGCGCCGCCGTGCGGTCCACCCGATGCGCCCGGACAATATCGGCCCGCAGCCCGACCGCAATCCGGCCCCGGTCCGCCAGCCCCACCGCCGCCGCCGGCGCCGCCGTCACCGTGGCCAGGCCGCGTGCCACATCGCCCCAGATATCGCCCAGCATCAAGGCCGCCGACAAGAGCGCCGAAGGCACATAATCCGACGAGACGATATCAAGCAGCCCCGCTTCGGCCAGCGCCTGTGCCGCCACATTGCCCGAATGCGAACCGCCCCGAATCAGGTTCGGCGCCCCCATCATCACCGAAATACCGTGCGCGCGGCAGGCCTGCGCCGCCTCGTAAGTGGTTGGAAATTCGGCAAAATGAACACCGTGCGCCTTGGAGGTGGCAACCTGTTCGGCGGTGGTGTCATCATGGCTGGCCAGCACCGCGCCAAAGCGGCGCGCCGCTGCCACCGCGCCCGCCTCATGCGCCGCGCCAAGTCGTTCGCGCAGCGCGCGTTGCGCCGCCACATGCGCCTCGAACGCCGTCTCCGACAGGCCATGCTTGCCCATCACATAGTCGCGCAACTTGCTCACATCGCGAAACTGCCGCTCGCCGGGGGTGTGATCCATCAGGCTGACAATCCCCACCCGATCCTCGGGGCCGAACTTGGCCAGTTCGTCCAGCAGCGTCTCGGAGCAGGTCTCGGCCCGCAGGTGCAGGTAATGCGAAATGCGAAACGCGTCGCGGGCGCGCATGTCCAAAAGCTCGTCGGCCAGCGCACGGGCATATTCCAGATAGTCTCCCCTAGCGCCCGAAGCGCCGATCGAGCCCACCCGCAGCGCGTCAAACACCGTGGTGATACCGACCGAGCACAGCTCGGCGTCATGGGCGATGATCGCCGCACCATGCGGCCAGGTGAC
>CAZPWV010000280.1:0-2832 GCA_964590825.1 uncultured Rhodobacter sp.
CGGCGGCCAGCGCCACCGGGGCCTCGGCCCCCTCTTCGTCTTCCTCGACCGCGCCATGCACCTGCGGCCCGGCAATCGCGGTTTCGGCCTCGGCAATCAGCATTGGCGGTTCGGGTTTTTCCGGCGTCACCTTGCCCGGTGCGCGGGCAAAGCCCAGGTCAAGCAACTCGGCCACCTTGGCATTGCGGCTGGCGGTGGTGGTGCCGCCAAAAACGGTGGCGATGATGCGCTTGTTGCCGCGCTGCGCCGAAGCGGTCAGGTTGAACCCCGCCGCCACGGTGTAGCCGGTCTTGATGCCGTCGGCCCCCTGATAGGCATCCAGAAACCGGCGGTTGGTATTGGCCACGCGGGCCAGGCCGGCATCGGCGGTGCGGCGCGAAAACAGGTTGTAATACTGCGGAAAATCGTAAAGCAGATGGCGGCCCAGAAGGCTCATGTCATGCGCGCTCGACAAATGCCCGTCGCGGGTCAGGCCGTTGGCATTCTTGAAACTGGTCCGGGTCATGCCCAGCGCCTTGGCGGTGCGGTTCATCCGGGCGGCAAATTTCGCCTCGGACCCGCCCAGATGATCGCCGATGGCCGAGGCGGCATCATTGGCCGATTTGATCGCGGCGGCGCGGATCAGATGGCGCAATTCGATCTTCTGCCCGGCCCGCAGCCCCAACCGCGAGGGCGGCTGACTGGCGGCATTGGCCGAGACCGTCACCATCGAATCAAGGCTCACCTCGCCGCGCTCGATCGCCTGAAAGGCGATGTAGAGCGTCATCATCTTGGTCAGTGAGGCCGGGTGCAGCCGGGTGTTGGCATTCTTTTCATAAAGCACCTCGCCGGTGCGCGCGTCCATCACATAGGCCGCAAAGGGCGCCGCCAGAAGCGGAGCGGAAAAAAGCCCGAAAACGAGTGTCCATAGCCCGAAACGGACCCAGCGCATCAGCTTGGTCACGGTACTGCCCTTATTCTGCCTCTGTGCCCCGTTGTTGTGATTTGGGGCTTGCGGCCAGCCTAGCACGGCTTTTGGACGCTGAAAACCGTGAAAATTCAACGGCTTTGAGTGCGACCTTCATGCAACGGCGGTGGCGGCAACGCTATATGTCGTGGTGAAATGATGCATTTTGCCCATCTCTTGTGGTGGCTGCGCCGCATCGCGGCATCATCCGGCGGCCTCGCCGGGGTGCGGAGGGGGGGGGCCTCTCTCAGGCGATGCGCGCAATCAGCGCGGGCAGGGCGCCGAGATCGGGCAGTTCGGCAAAGCGCGGGTGGTCCTGCGGCGGGCTTGCCTGTTCCAGCGCCCAGGTCAGCGGATGGGGCACATGCACGCCCCAACCGCCCGCCGCAAGCATCGGCAGCACGTCGGAGCGCAGCGAATTTCCCACCATCATGGCCTCGTCCGCGCCGGTGCCATGGCGGCCAAAGACCGTTTCATAGGTGGCGGCGCGCTTGTCCGAGACGATCTCGACCGCGTCGAACAGATCGCCCAGCCCCGATTGCGCCAGCTTGCGTTCCTGATCCAGCAAATCGCCCTTGGTCACCAACACCAGCCGGAAATGCCCCGCCAAGGCCGCCACCGTGCTCTGGGCATGGGGCAGGATCTCGATCGGATGGGCCAGCATCTCGCGCCCCGCCGCCAGAATCTCGCCGATCACCGCCGCCGGCACGCGCCCCGCGCTGACCTCGATGGCGGTTTCGATCATCGACAGGGTAAAGCCCTTCACGCCAAAACCGTAGCTTCCAAGGTTGCGCCGCTCGGCCGCCAGCAGCCGCGCCTCCAGATGCTCCACCGGCGCATGATCGGCCAGCAGGTCGTGAAACCGCGCCTGGGTCAGGCGAAAGAAACGCTCGTTGTGCCAAAGCGTGTCGTCCGCGTCAAAGCCGATGGTGGTCAGGGTCATGCCGCCCTCCTGTGGCGCCAGGGTGCCGCGCGCGGCGGGCTTTGGCAACCGCGTTCCGCAAAGGCTTTTCTTGTGCGATGATCTTCCTATATTGCCCCCATGCGTCACGATTCCCACCCCGCGGAGGAAGCCTTGCTCCACCCCCTTCAGATGAGCGCCGATCGGCCCGGCGAGGGGGAGGGCGAGGCCGGTGTGGCCACCCGGACACGCACCAGAACGCAACGCCCACCCATGTACAAGGTGTTGCTTTTGAACGACGATTACACACCAATGGAATTCGTCGTGCATATTTTGGAGCGGTTCTTCGGCCTGTCGCATTCGCAGGCCTTCGAGATCATGCTGACGGTTCACAAGAAGGGGCTTGCGGTGGTGGGCGTCTATTCCTACGAGGTGGCCGAGACCAAGGTGGCGCAGGTGATGGATTTTGCCCGCCGCCACCAGCACCCGCTGCAATGCACGATGGAAAAGGAGTGAGGGCCTCGCCCTCCACAGCCGATGAGCCACCCGCGACTGATGCTTGCGCTCGAAGCGCCCGCCACCGTTTTTGCGCCGCTGCCCGCCGAGGGGCGGATTGCGCTGTTCCGCCCCGGTGCCGACACCGACCTGAGCAACCTGCCCAAGGCGCGGCTGCACGCGATCGAGGGGTTGCGCCCCGATCATGACGCGCTGGCGGCGCGCGGCTTTGCCGTCAGCCCGCAACCCGAAGGCGATTATGCGGCGGCGGTGGTCTTTGTGCCGCGTGCCAAGGCCGAGGCGCGGGCGTTGCTCAGCGCGGCCTGCGCGCGGGTGGTGCCGGGCGGGACGATCTGGGTCGATGGGCTCAAGACCGACGGCATCGATTCCTTGCTGAAGGATCTGCGGGCCCGGTTGCCGGTCAGCGAAGCCATCGCCAAGGCGCATGGCAAGATATTTTCCTTTCGCGCCGCGCCCGAGGCTCTGGCCG
>CAZPWV010000281.1:0-2813 GCA_964590825.1 uncultured Rhodobacter sp.
CGCGCCCTGATGGCCCCGGCAGGCTCTTCCTTTACGGTGACGGAAACCGGGCTGTTCTTCGTCTGGTGCAGCAATGCGCAGGCGGTATCGAAACTCGACTGGGTCAGATAGCCGGTCATCCCGCCGAATTCTGCCGCCTGCACCGCTGTGGGCGGGTCGATCGGCCGGCCGGTTTCATCCTTGAGGCGCAGCAGCATCTCGAAGGCGACAATCCGCCCGGTTAGCACCCGGACCAGCGGCTGGAAGGCAAAATCGGGGCGCGCAGCGGTTTCGTGCAGGTGCTGCACCACGCGCACGGTATCGCAGATCTTGTGAACATCTTCGAAAAACTCGGGGGAATAGAGGCTCACCCGGTCGCGCCCGTCGCGTTTGGCACGGTAAAGCGCAATATCGGCGGCCTTGAAGACATCGTCAAAACCGATGCCCTCACCCTCATATTGCAGCGCCCCCACCGAAAGCGTGAGGCGCGTGGAAACGCCGTCGCTCAGAAAGAAGGGCGTGGCCGTAACCTGCCCCATCAGCCGGCCCAACGCCTCGGCATCGGGCGCGTGACGCTGCGGCCAGAGCAGCGCGAATTCATCGCCCCCCAGGCGAAACGCCCGCCCCCCCACCGCCGCAAGCTCGGAGTGAAACCGCCAGCCCAGCTCGATGATGACCCGATCCGACAGGAAATGCCCGTGCTCGTCATTGATGAATTTGAAATGGTCGATATCGACCAGCGCAAGCGTGAAGTGCCGGCGCTCGCGCAGGTGGCCCTCCACCACCCGCGAAAACAGGTAGCGGTTGCCAAGGCCCGTCAGGTCGTCGCGCGTGGCAATGGTCTGAAGCCGCGCCGCCAGCGAGCGGATCTTGAACGCCAGGATGAGCAGCAGAAGAATGGTCACGCCTGCCGCCGTCACCACCCCCGGCGCAAGCCCGATCCAGTTTTTCGCAAGCGACATCACCAGCGGCGTGGCCCCGAAAACCCCGAAAAGCACCAGCACATAGGGGGCGACGTTTTCCACCCGGGCCTTGCGCTCTTGCAACACCGCCATGGAGGGCACCATGGCCGCCGCCCCCGCAAGCACATAGGCCACCTGCCAGAGGATGAAATTCACCGTGATCGGAATATCGACGCTGAGCGTGGCGATGTGGAAGATCGACTCTGACAGGAACCATGTCATCCCGTAGCTGAGCAAGAACACATAGGAACGGCTCGAGGTGCCCCGCGCAAAGCCCAGCCAGATCAGCAGGCCGAAGGAAACCGTCATCATCAGCGGGTAGGAAAGCCGGTAGAGCGATACATCGGTGTAATTGGCGGCATAAATTGTCGGCATCAAAAGCAGATCGGTGCACAGCGCCACCAGCCCCACCGAGATGAAGAGCCCCTCCCAGAAGCCCGCGCGCGGAAAGCGCCGCTCGGGCCCCAGCAAAAAGGCAAGCTGCGCCGCAACCATCAGCGCATAGCCCGCCGTCAGGAACAGATCGGCAAAGCCAAGCGCCTGCCCGAAGGCGCCGCTGTCATCGGTGCGGGCTTGGATGAGCGCGCCGGTGACGGTTGCAAGCATCGAGGCCCCGAAAAGCCGCCAGGGCAGCGCATGGCGCGGCCGGTAATGGCGCAGCCCCCAAAACACCATGGCCACCGATCCGAAGGCGATGGTGAAATACCAAAGGTCGAAAATTCCCAGCCGCGCGCTGAGCGGCTGGGCAATGGCAAGAGGCAGACAGACAGCCAGATAGGGCCGCCAAGGCAGAGGTTTACGCATTGCACGCTCCCGGCCCGGCGGCGTCCCGGAATTACAACCTGAAGAAGAATGCTACCTTGATTCGACAAAATATCAAGGCCTTGGAGACCAGAAGCCCACCAAGCCCCGAGACCCAAAACAGATTGGCCCCCTTTCGGGGGCCAATGTTTCGGGCTTGCGCAGCGAAGAAGCTCACATCCGCGCGGCGACGTTTTCCCAGTTCACCAGCTTGTCGAGGAAGTTCGACAGGTAAGCCGGGCGACGGTTGCGGAAGTCGATGTAATAGCTGTGTTCCCAGACATCGCAGCCCAGAAGCGCGGTCTGACCAAAGCACAGCGGGTTCACGCCGTTTTCGGTTTTCGTCACGCGCAGCGCGCCATCGGTGTCTTTCACCAGCCAGCACCAGCCCGAGCCGAACTGGCCCGCGCCGGCGGCGGCGAAATCTTCCTTGAACTTGGCCACCGAGCCGAAGCTTTCCACCAGCGCCGCCTCGAGCGCGGCGGGGATTCCCGCCGTGGTGTCGGGGGTCATCATTTCGCAGAACTGCATGTGGTTCCAGTGCTGGCTGGCGTTGTTGAAAATGCCGTTTTGCGCCACGGCGCCGGGCTGATAGCTGCCCTTGACGATTTCCTCGACCGTCCTGGCGTCCCATTCGGTGCCGGCAATCAGCTTGTTGCCGTTATCGACATAGGCCTTGTGGTGCATGTCGTGGTGAAATTCGAGCGTTTGTGCCGACATGTGCGGCGCAAGCGCGTCATAGGCATAGGGAAGCGGCGGCAGCTGGATGGCCATGGTCGGCTCCTGACGAGGGGGGGGGAACTCCCCACGAACGCGCAAGCGCAGCTTTGGTCGCGCGACGGCGGCAGAGCGACGCCATCAGGCGGTAGGCGCCGCGACCTTCTCGCCCGGCATCTTCTCCAGCATGCCGTGCCGGCGCAGGCAGTGGCGAAGCTGGTCGTAGCTCAGCCCGATCGCGGCCGCTGTCGCACGCTGGTTGAAGCGGTTGCGCTTGAGCGCGTCCTCCAGCAGCGCGCGCTCATAGGCATCGACGGTCCCGCGAAAATCCGCGGTGTCGACTGGCGGCGCCGG
>CAZPWV010000282.1:0-2801 GCA_964590825.1 uncultured Rhodobacter sp.
GGCTGAACCCGTCGAGATACCAGGCATCGGCGCGGCCCGGCCAGTTTGGCAGGGTCTGGCGGGCATCGCCCAGCACCAGCTCCACCGAAATGCTGCGCAGCGAAAACCGTGTCGCGCCATGCTGCATTGCAGCAACGAGTGCCTCTGCAACTGCCGCCACTTCGGGAAAGACGGCAAGGGACCGGGCCATTTCGCCGGCGGTCATCGGAAAGGCTTCGAAAGAGGTGAAGCGGATCGGCAGATCGGTGGCAAGCGCCGTGGCCAGGAGGTTCAGCCCGGTGCCAAAGCCCAGTTCGGCAATCTGAAATCCGGGGCGCAGACGGCCAGGCAGGTCGTTTCCGGCCAGAAAGACATGACGGGTTTCGGCCAGCCCCCCGGTCAGACTGAAATAGGGATCGTCGAACCGGGTCGAGACGGGTGTCGATCCGTCGCGCCAGGAAAGCGCCGCTGGGCTCTGGATTGGGGAGGTCATCGGGAGTAGGTGCCAAAGGGGTCCGGTGGGCGAGAGTGGCGAATGGGGGGCACAATGGCAAGGGGCGATTGGGTAACGGTGCGCGGCGGCGGCGCCTTCGGGCTGGCCTGCGGCTACGAACTGGCACGCCGAGGCATCAGGTTGCGCTTGATCGAGGTGGCGCGGTTGGGTGCGGGATCCTCGGGCGGAACGGTGGGCGCGCTGGCGCCGCATGTGCCCGAAAACTGGAACCCGAAGAAGCAGTTTCAACTGGAAAGCCTGCTGATGGCCCAGGGGTTCTGGGATGGGGTCCGCGCCACCGGTGGCAAAGATGCGGGCTATGCGCGGCTGGGACGGTTGCAGCCGCTGGCCGATGCCGAGGCGGTGAACCGCGCTCGGACTAGGGCGCTGGGCGCGGCGCAGCACTGGGGCGATGCCGCGATCTGGCGGGTGGCGCCGGTGGCCGAATTCGGCAGCTTCGCACCGCAATCCGCCACCGGCCTGCTGGTGCATGACACGCTGTCGGCCCGTGCCGCGCCGGGTACACCCGCATGGTAAAGGTGGGCCGCCGGCTGGGCGACGGGGCCGAGATCGGCCCGGTGATCCATGCCACCGGCGTGGCGGGGCTGGCCGAGCTCTCGGCGGCGTTCGGCAAGCCGGTCGGGGCCGGCGTGAAGGGGCAATCGGCGCTCTTGCGTCACGCTGCCGGGGCGGTGCCGCAGGTCTATGCCGAAAGCCTGCACATCGTGCCCCATGGCGATGGCACGGTGGCGCTGGGCTCCACCTCTGAGCGGGTTTTTGAGGGCGCCGACAGCACCGACGGGCAACTCGATGCGCTGATCGACAAGGCGCGGCGCATCGTTCCCGCGCTGCAGGGAGCCGCGGTGATCGACCGCTGGGCTGGGGTCCGCCCTCGCGCCGCCACCCGTGCGCCAATGCTGGGTGCCTGGCCCGGCCGACCCGGCCATTTCATCGCCAATGGCGGCTTCAAGATCGGCTTCGGCATGGCGCCCAAAGTGGCCCAGGTCATGGCCGATCTGGTGCTGGAGGGAATCGACGCCCTGCCCGCTGGGTTCCGCGTCGAAGACAATCTGTAGTAGCATCGGGCTGTCGCATCGGGCTGTCGCATCGGGCCGGCGCTGCGGGCCATCCCGCCGGGGGCGCCGCCCCCGGACCCCTTGGGATATTTTCTCACTTTGGAAATGGCACGACAGGGCGGGCTTCCAAAGTGGCGAAATATCCTGGGGGTGAGGGCCGCAGGCCCGAGGGGGCAACGCCCCCGGAGCGACCGCGGTTCAGGGGTGCCACCGCCCCAGCGCGGCCTCGTCGTCGGCTTTTGCCGCGACCCAGGTGCCCCCCTCGGCGGTGAGTTCCTTTTTCCAGAAGGGCGCGCGAGATTTCAGATAGTCCATCAGGAATTGCGCGGCTTCGAAGGCCGCCACCCGGTGGCGTGCGGCGGTGGCCACCATCATGATCGGCGCGCCGGTCGCCAGCCGCCCATAGCGGTGGATGACAAGGCAATCGGCCAGATCCCAGCGCGTGACCGCCTCTTGCGCCATCGCGGCAATGGCGCGTTCGGTCATGCCGGGGTAGTGCTCGATCTCCAGCGCCAGCATCTGCCCGCTATCGTCGCGCACAAGGCCGGTGAAGCTGACCACCGCCCCCACATCGGCGCGGCCCTGCCCAAAACCTGCGGCCTCGCTGGCGGGGTCAAAGCCGGCCTGTTGCACCGAGATACGCATGTCAGCCCCCGGTCATCGGCGGGAAAAACGCCACCTCGCGCACCCCCGCCAAGGCGTCGTCGAACCCTGCCAGTTCCTGATCGAGCGCCACGCGCAGAGCCGAGGTATCGGCAAAGGCCGCGCCATAGCGGGGATCGCGGGCCCGAAGCTCGGCGACCAGATCGGCCACGGTGGCGGCCTGCGTCTGCACCGTTTCGCGCGGCACGCCGATACGTTCGCGCAGCCAGGCGAAATAGACCACCTCAGGCATCTTTGCCCTCCCGCAGAAACGGCAGCGCCTTGCGGAAATAGTCCCAGCCGGTCAGGGCGGTCAGAATGGCCGCCACCCAGACCAGCATCAGCCCGGCATGATTGGCGAGATCGGCAAGGCTCAGCCCGGTGGGCAGATCGCCTTCGCCCGCCCGCGGCGCGCGGCCCGTGGCGATGTAATCGAGCCCGGTGCCCAGAAAGAGAACGGCAATTGCCACCATCTGCGCCGTGGTCTTCCACTTGGCCAGTTTCGTCACTTTCAGCTTGCCGGCATCGGCGCCGATGAATTCACGCAGCCCCGAGACGAACACCTCGCGAAAGAGGATGACGGTGGCCGGCAGGATCAGCCAGGGGTTCAT
>CAZPWV010000283.1:0-2784 GCA_964590825.1 uncultured Rhodobacter sp.
GTGGCGGCCGAAAAGGGCTTTATCGACGAAGTCATCATGCCGCATTCGACCCGCAAACGGGTGGCGCGGGCCTTTGCCAGCCTGCGGTCGAAGAAACTTTCGAACCCGTGGAAAAAGCACGACAATATTCCGCTCTGAGGGGGCAATGGGGCGCGCGATGACAGCAGATCCGGGCACGAGGGCGCAACGACGGCGGGGTCTTGGCCTTGCCGTGGCGCTTCTGGCGATGGCTCTTGCGGCTGCGGCCGTCGCGCAAGACGAAGATGAGGGGGCGTTTGCGGGGGCGGCGCCTTTGGGGGCGGAGGGTGATCCGGGCGCGGGGTACGCGCCGGGGGCGCCGGTGCAGGTTGTGGCCGCCGCCGGAACCGGAGAGATCATGGTGAGCCTGCCCTCGGGGCTTGCGGTGCGCTGGGTCGAGACGCTCAGCGATGCCGCCGGCCCGGCGGGGCTGACGCTGCGGTTTCGCTTTGTCGCGCCCGAGATTGCGGCACCGGGCGGCTACGACCCCGAAACCGCCAGCACCGACATGCAGGCGCTGTGCGACGGGTTTGCGCTGCCGCGACTGTCCAGCATCGGGCCGCGTCCGGCGCAGGTGGTGATTGCGCTGGCGGATCGGCTGGTGCCCTTCGGGCAGGCCGACGAGGCGGCGCTGCAATTGTTCGAGGCCTATTCCGTCATCGACGGGGCCTGTGTCTGGGAGTTGTTCTGAGATGGGGCCGGGGGCAAGGCAGTTGGCGCGGGGGGCGGGTGCCGCGGGGCGGGGGTGGCGCGCTGATGCGGGCGTGCCACAATCGCACCTGCCGTGCGCTTTGCGCTTCTGCGCCGCCCGATCTGCCGCTATTCTGCCCGCAGACCGGAATCGTCCGGTCCCAACGATCATCAGGGGCCTTGGGGAAGGGGGAAACCGTCTGCTCCCCATTGGCCCGGACAGGAGAATCAAATGTCGAAAAAAGCTCTGCTCGCCCTCACCGTTCTGGCTTTCGTTGCCGCTTGCGCGCCCAAAACCGCCCCGGTCGAAGTCACCGAAGAGCCCGTGCAAACCGGCAAATACAAGTAATGCGCTTCGGGGGCGGGGCCTTGGCCTCGTCCCCGGCCTTCGCCCCGCCTTGCAGGGCAGGGGAATGATGTGCCATGCCGCCCGAAAAGGAGGCACATCATGCTGAAACACCGCGGCTTTCCGGGGCGTCTGCCCGGCACCGATTTCCAGTTTGTCATCCGGCGCGCCAACAAGCAGGGCGCCACCAGGATTGTCCGCCGCGAGCGCTACCGCGACCGCGCCGCCCCCGACCGGCGTGCCGATGCGGGGTTTCTGGCCGCGCTTTGGGAACATTTCGGCGAGGAACCGTTCGAGCGCGGCAATCTGGATGCGGGCCGGCTGAGCTGGCTGATCGGGCGCGAGGTGGTGTTTGCCACCGATCCCGCCGACCCCGCCAGCTACGACCAGCTCTTGCGCATCGACCGCAAACGCGCCGAGGCGGGCTTTCCCGAGGTGTTTGCCGATCCGGGGGCTTTTGTCTGGGACGACGAAGACGAAGACGAGGATTGGGCATGATCTCGCCGCCGCTGTGCAGCTTTTGGCAAGACCCCGCTCACGCCGATGGCGCGGCGGGAAATGGCTTTGCCAAACGCCGCAAGGCGGCGCAGCATGGGCCCATGGCGGCGAAAGATGATGCGCCGTCGCATCCTATCCCAACCCCTTCCCTTGACTGGCGGCCCGGCCTTTTTGCCGGGCCGTGCCTTTGCCCGGCGGCCACCCGTTCTGCCGCAGATCGGCAAGGCTTTGCCCATGCGCGGCCGAACACGGGGTTTTGTAACGGTTTGGCTTGGTGGTTTGCGCGAAGCGCGCTAGAATCGGGGGCAATAACAACCCCTGACGGAGGCAGTATTTCATGCGTAAAACCCCGATCCTTCTTGCCCTTTTGGCCGCTTCGGCCTTGGCCGGCTGTCTGCAGACCGATGGCGAACGCGCCCTTGCCGGGGCTGCGGCCGGTGCGCTCATCGCGGATGCGACCGATAGCAGCGTTGTCACCGGCGCCGCAATCGGCGGCCTTGCCGGCACCTTCTGCGACGATCTCAACGTGCCCGGCTGCGTGCCGCGCTACTGAGCCGCGCCGCATCCGGCAGGGCCGGGCCGAGGGGCGCCGCGTTCTGACGCGTGGCCCAGGATTTTCCAACGCCATCGGGGCAGCCGCCCCGGTGGCGTTCGTTTTTGCGCAACAGATGACATCCGACATCAAGAAAGCCGGCGGGGGAACCCTCGCGCCGGAGGGAAGGGACTGAGCATGTTCAAGAAAATCCTGATCGCCAACCGTGGCGAGATTGCCTGCCGCGTCATCAAGTCGGCGCGCAAGATGGGCATCAAGACGGTGGCCGTCTATTCCGATGCCGACGCGCAGGCGCTGCATGTGAAAATGGCCGATGAGGCGGTGCATATCGGCCCGTCGCCGGCCAACCAGTCCTATATCGTGATCGACAAGATCCTTCAGGCGGTGCGCCAGACCGGCGCCGAGGCGGTTCACCCCGGCTATGGCTTCCTCTCGGAACGGATGGATTTCGCCGCCGCGCTGGAAAAGGAAGGCGTGGTCTTCATCGGCCCGCCCAGCCCCGCCATCGAGGCGATGGGCGACAAGATCACCTCGAAGAAACTGGCGCAAGAGGCCGGGGTGTCCACCGTGCCCGGCTATATGGGGCTGATCGCCGATGCCGACGAGGCGGTGAAGATTTCCGACCAGATCGGCTACCCGGTGATGATTAAGGCCTCGGCCGGCGGTGGCGGCAAGGGGA
>CAZPWV010000284.1:0-2784 GCA_964590825.1 uncultured Rhodobacter sp.
CGAGACCCTGCACGAAACGGTCGATGAAGCCCTGATCGTGCCAGCCGTTGGCCCAGATGTGATGCGCCATGCCGGCCATCATCGCGGCATCGGTATTGGGGCGGATCGGGATCCACCAGGCATCATAGGCCGAGGCGCTGTCGGTATATTGCGGATCGACCAGCACGAATTTGCAGCCGCGCTGCTTGGCCATGCGCAGGTAATAGAAGGTATTGCCGCCGTGGAACGTATAGGCCGGGTTCCATCCCCACATGATGATGAGCTTGGAATGGGCGAAGGCGTCGTCTTCGTTGCCATCCTCGATGGTGCCAAAGGTCATCCGGCTGGAAAAGGTCGTGCCCTGATAGGAGGGCACCGACCAGCTCGAGGTGCGGCAGCCGAACATGCCCATGAAACGGCCTAAAAGCCCCTCGATCTGGTCGGATTTGTGCAGCACCCCGAACGAGGCGCCGGCATAGCTTTGGTCCACCAGCGCCTGGGGGCCGTATTTGTCGCGGATATAGACCATGCGTTCGGCGATCTCGCCCAGCGCCTGATCCCAGCTGACGCGCTTGAACTTGCCTTCGCCGCGCTTGCCCACCCGCTTCATCGGGTAAAGCAGCCGCTCGGGCGAATAGAGCCGCGAGCGGTAGGAGCGTCCGCGCAGGCAGGCCCGCAATTGCGGCACGGCCTCGGTGTCGGTGCCATAGGCATCGCCCTGATAAGAGCCGTTGTCGGTCGAAAGGCGCACGATCACATCGCCCTTCTTGTGCGCCACCAGCATGTGCCGCGAGCCGCAGTTATGCGCGCAGGAGGTGACGACGGTTTCCAGTTCGTCATCGCGCGGATAGGGCTCGTAGGCGAAGGCATTGGCCTTTTGCGCCGTGGCCGGCAGCACCAGCGCGGTGGCGGCGGTGGCGGCCGAAGTCTTGAGGAAGTCGCGCCGCGTCTGACTGAAAAGGCGGGCCCAGGCGGAGGGGTTGAAGCTGTTCATCGGGCGCTCCTTCATTGGCCGGCGCTTGGCGCGAGGCGATAGGCTTCGTCGGATTCGGTTGGCCGGGATGCGGCCCATTCCGGCACTTCCGGGTCCATTCCCGGCCAGGCATGGCGCGGGTAGGGGTAGGAGATGCGATACCAGGCCCGCCCGCCATGGCAGCCCAGGCAGGTGTCGGAGGACACTTCCTTGGCCAGATCCTCGATATTGGCGGCCTTGAGATAGGTGACGTTGTGGCGGTTGGTGCGGAACAATTCACCGTGGCAGCTCAGGCAGCCGTTGACCATGGACGGGTCGCTCGGGTCTTCCAGATCCACCCGTGCCTCGTGCCAGGGGCCGGAAAGACCCATGATGTTCACCGGGTCGGGCATGGCGCCGTGGCAGCGCAGACAGGTGGTCTCCGGGTTCACCATCTTGCGGTTGGTGAATTCGGGCTGTGCCCCGGCGCTGAAGGTGGCGCGCAGCGGCATCATGTCGGGGCTTTCCTCGCGCGGGTCATTGCCCTTGTGGCAGAAATTGCATTCGAGGTTCATCACCTCGACGGCAAATTCGCTTTGCAGGTGGCGCCAGTGAAAATCGGCCTGTTCGCCGGTATAGGTGTCAAGCGTCTGATACCAGGCGATGCTGTCGGCAGCCTTGAGCCCTGCGGGGCTCTCGGCGCGGGGTTTCGCCTCGATGATTTCCTGATGGCAGACCAGGCATTCCTCGTTCGAGGCGGTCTCGATCATCGGCGGGAAATGGATCGGATGGTAGCGGGCACGCTGATAATCGAGGCTTGGCAATTCAGCCTTCAGCGCGGCCACGCGTGCCTCGATCACGGCCAGTTCCTCGGCGCTGCGCTCGGGCGGGTTGGTGTAGGCGATCTGCGCGATTTCCGCCTCGGCCGCAGTCTCTGCTGTCTTTGCTGTCGCCTCTGTGGGCGCGGCGGCGGTGCCGGCCTCGGCGGCTGCGGCCGCAAAGGGCAGGGCCTCGGGCGCAAGCGGGCTGTCGGACTGACCCGCAAGCCAGGCGATCAGGTTCATCCGGTCCGCAGCCTTGGGCAGGCCGGCAAAGGCCATCTTGTTGCCGGCAATGGCGGTTTTCGGATTGGTCAGGTAGCGGTCAAGCTCTTCGGGGCTCCAGGGCGCATCATGGCCCAGCATCGCCTCGGAATATTTGAACCCTTCGGCGGCATGGGGCGGGCGGTTCACCACGCCCCAGAGGTTCGGACCGGTCTTGTTCTTGCCGCCTGCCTTGGCATCGTGACAGGCGGTGCATTTCTTGAACACCTTTTCCCCGGCTGCAAGGTCAAGCCCCGCGGGTGCGGCGGCCTGGGCAGAGGGTGCGACGGAAACCGTCCCGCTTTCGGAGCCGCTGCCTGAGGCTGTGGGACCGGCAGTTTGGGGTTCGGCTGTCGAGACGGTTTCCGTCGCGGATCGCGAAGCCCCGGCGGCTGCTTCAGGGGTTTGCTGTCCGGGGTCCGCGATTTGGTAAAGGAGCGTTCCAACGACATCGAGCGCGACAAATACGGTGCCTGCTGCGGCGACGCCGGAGAGCAGCCCGAAAACGGGTCCAAGCTTCATCTTTGGGGCTTTCCTGCAAAGGATGGCATCGAAGGCGGCGCACCGCCTTCGACGTTTTTCATCAGAGGTGACGGATCACTTGGCGAAGGCCGTGCAGACCCAGCCATCGGCGCCGCCGGCCATGCCAGCCATGCCGGACATCCCCGACATACCGCCCATGCCGGACATACCCGACATGCCGCCCATGCCGGACATACCCGACATACCGCCCATGCCCGACATACCGGCCATGCCGCCCATGCCCGACAT
>CAZPWV010000285.1:0-2737 GCA_964590825.1 uncultured Rhodobacter sp.
CAGCCAACGCACGGCCTTCTTTCATCTGGGCAATCTGGTGGAGTTCGGGGAAACCGGGCAGATCTTCACCAATCCGCAGGATCCGCGCACCGAAAGCTACATCACCGGCCGGATTGGCTGAGGGAGAGATCAAATGACTCAACATATCGCTTCGGCCTTCGACCGCGATCTGGAATCCGTGCAGGCGATGGTCGTGAAGATGGGCGGCATCGTCGAAACGCAGATCCTCGATGCCGCGCAGGCGCTGGAAAGCCGCGACGAGGAACTGGCCGAGACGGTGCGCAAGCGCGACAAGACGGTCGATGCGCTGGAAGAGAGCATCAACACCGAGGCGGCGCGGCTGATTGCGCTGCGGGCCCCAACGGCGGGTGACCTGCGCATTGCGCTTTCGGTCATCAAGATCGCCGGCAATCTGGAGCGGGTTGGCGATTATTCGAAGAACATCGCCAAACGCACTACGGTGCTTTTGACGATGCCCAGCATCAACGGCTCGACCGGGGCAATCCGGCGGATGGCGATTGCGGTCGAGGCGATGCTCAAGGATGCGCTGGACAGCTACATTCAGCGCGATGCCAAACTGGCCGCCGATGTCCGCGCCCGCGATGTGGAAGTCGATCAGATGTATAATGCGCTGTTTCGGGAATTTCTGACCTACATGCTGGAAGATCCGCGCAACATCACCCCCTGCATGCACCTGCATTTCATTGCCAAGAACATCGAGCGGATGGGCGATCTGGCCACCGCCATTTCCGAGCAGGTGATCTATCTGGTCACCGGCGAATTGCCCGACGAGGCGCGGCCGAAGTTCGAAAGCGTCACCGCCTTCGATGCGGCGGGGAACTGACCGATGAGCGCCGCGGCACAGCCCTGCGTGCTGGTGGTCGAGGATGAATCGGCCCAGCGCGAGGTATTGCAATACAATCTCGAGGCCGAGGGCTTTCGCGTTGTGATGGCGGTGAACGGTGACGAGGCGCTGCTGATGGTGCGCGAGGAGCGGCCGGATCTGATCGTGCTGGACTGGATGCTGCCCAATGTCTCGGGCATCGAGATTTGCCGAAGGGTCAAGGCCAACCCCGAAACGCGCTCGATCCCGATCATCATGCTGTCGGCTCGATCCGAGGAATCCGACCGGGTGCGGGGGCTGGAAACCGGTGCCGACGACTATGTGGTGAAACCCTATTCGGTGGTCGAGCTGATGGCGCGGCTGCGCACCCAGTTGCGCCGCACCCGCCCCGCCAGCATGGGCGAGCGGCTGAGCTACGGCGACATCATGCTGGACGCGGCCGAACACCGGGTGTTTCGCGCCGGCGAGCCGCTCAAGCTTGGCCCCACCGAATTCCGCCTGCTGTCCACGCTGATGGAAAAGCCGGGCCGGGTCTGGACGCGGGATCAGCTTCTGGACCGGGTCTGGGGCCGTGACATCTATGTCGATACCCGCACCATCGACGTGCATGTGGGCCGGCTGCGCAAGGCGCTGATGGCCCATGGCGGCGCCGATCCGGTGCGCACCGTGCGCGGCACGGGCTATTCCCTCGGCTAGGCCCGGCTACCGCTGCCAGATGCTGCAAGAAACCGTTCGACCTCGGCGCGCGGCGCAATGGCATCGGCTGTTCCGGCCCGTGTCACCTTGAGCGCCGCCGCCGCCGCCGCAAGTTGCAGGGCCTGTGCGGGGGGCATCGCTTCGGCCAGTCCGGCCACAAGATAGCCGGCAAAGGTATCGCCTGCGCCGGTGGTATCGACCACTTCCACCGCAAGGGCAGGCTGCGCATGGTGGCTCTGCGCCGCCAGCCCGTGCCAGACCGCCCCCTGCGCGCCATGGGTCACGCAAACCGCCGCCACCGGCAGATTTTCAAGCGGCTGGCCAAGCGCGGCGCAAAGTTGCTGCGCCTCGATCGCATTGAGCAGCAACAGGTCGATATGCGGCAAGATGGCCCGCACGGCATCGGCCTCGAACGGGGCGGCGGAATAGGCGACCTTGAGGCCGTGCCCCCGCGCGCTGCGTGCAGCCTCGACCTGCCCATTGGTTTCGTTCTGCACCAACAGCCAGTCGCCAGCTTTGGCCCCCTGCAAGGCCTGGCCAATCAGCGGCAAGGGAATTTCGCGGTTTGCCCCGGCAAACAGCACGATGGAATTCTCGCCCTTGGCATCAACCGTGATGATGGCGTGGCCCGAGGCGTGATCGAGCTCGGCCAGATGTGTGCAATCGACCCCGGCCGCTTGCAGCGCCGCCCGCATCCAGCCGCCTTCGGGGCCGATCGCACCGATATGGCGCACCCGCGCCCCGGCCCGTGCGGCGGCAACCGACTGGTTCGCCCCCTTGCCGCCCAGACCCCGGCTGTAGCCGGTGGCGGCAAGCGTTTCTCCCGGCGCGGGCAGATGCGGCAGGCGGTAAATGTGATCGGCGTTGATCGAGCCGAGGCAATAGACGGTCATGGCGGCCCCTTTCGGTTTGCCCGACTGTCTCACCGGGCAGGCCAAAGGGAAAGACCCTTCGGCCTGCCCGGACCGTTCAGCGTTTGTGCCCCAGCTTGCTTGCCGCCAGTGCCGCCATGTTGAGAATGTCGTTCACGGTCGAGCGGTTGGTGCAGATCTGCACGGCGTATTTCGTGCCGGTGAGGATCGGGCCGATCACGGTTGCCCCGGCCATTTCCTGCATCAGCTTGACCGAGATCGAGGCCGAATGCCGCGCCGGAACCACCAGAATATTGGCTGGACCCGTCAGGCGACAGAACGGGTA
>CAZPWV010000286.1:0-1834 GCA_964590825.1 uncultured Rhodobacter sp.
GAAAAACCGGCCCGCACCGCCCCCTCCCCCGCGCCCGAACCCACGGTAATGGCCGCGCCCAAGGAAGAGCTGGACGAACCCGAGCCCACCGGCGCCGCGCCCAAGGTGCCGACCTCGGCCTCGGTTGCCAAACAGGCCACGCAGAAAAACGCCCTTGCGATGGACCAGATCAACCTGATCGGGCTTTACGGCGCCCCCAACAACCGCCGCGCGCTGGTGCGGATGCCCAATGGCCGCTTTGTCAAGGTGGGTCTGGGCGACCGGCTTGATGGCGGCAAGGTCACCGCGATCGGCGATGGGCAGCTCAGCTATCAAAAGGGCAGCCGCACTCTGGTGCTGAAACTGCTCAAGGGCGGCTGAACCCGTTCAACTCGGGTAACAGCTTTGAAATCTCTGTCCTTTGCGCTTGTGCCGGGGGGCGGTTGTGCTAGGCTTTGCACCATTCCCGCGTGCCACGCCCCCCCCCCGCCTGCGGCCCCCGGCGCAAGCCCGATTACGGATCGAGATTGCATGGAATCCTTCCTGCTTCAGGCCACGCTTTACCTTGTGGCGATGGTGGTGGCGGTGCCGCTGGCCACCCGTCTGGGGTTGGGCTCGGTGCTGGGCTATCTGCTGGCGGGGGTGCTGATCGGCCCGGTCCTGGGGCTTGGGCAGGGCGCCGCCACCGATTTGCAGCATATCGCCGAATTCGGCGTGGTGATGATGCTGTTCCTGATCGGGCTGGAGATGAACCCCAAGGCGCTCTGGTCGATGCGCGACAAGCTGCTGGGGCTGGGCGGGCTGCAACTGCTGCTGACCACGGCCGCGATCACGCTGGTGGCCCTTGCCGTGGGCCAGCCGCTGCGCGCGGCACTGGCGCTGGGGATGATCCTGGCGATGTCTTCGACCGCCATCGTGATGCAGACGCTGAGCGAAAAGCGGCTGATGCAGACCGCCGGCGGGCGCTCGGCCTTTGCGGTGCTCTTGATGCAGGACATCGCCGTGATCCCGATGCTGGCGCTGATCCCGCTGCTGGCGCTGCCCGGCGCAAGGGCGCTGGCCAAGGCCGAGGCCGCCGAGGGGCACGGGCAGGTGGCGCATCTGCTCGACGCGCTGCCCGGCTGGGGGGTGACGCTGGTCACGCTGGGCGCGGTGGGGCTGGTCATTCTGGCCGGGCATTTCCTGGTGCACCCGCTGTTTCGCTATGTGCAGGGCTCGAAGCTGCGCGAGGTCAACACCGCCGTGGCGCTGATGATCGTGGTCGGCATCGCCTCGCTGATGAACATGGTCGGGCTGTCACCGGCGCTGGGCACCTTTCTGGCCGGTGTGGTGCTGGCCGACAGCGAGTTCAAGCACGAGCTGGAAAGCAATATCGAGCCGTTCAAGGGCCTGTTGATGGGGCTGTTCTTCATCGCGGTGGGCGCAGGCATCAATATCGAGGTGCTGATTGCCGGGCCGCTCAAGATCGCGCTGCTGGTGCTGGCGCTGGTGGCGCTCAAGGCGGCAATCCTGTTGGCGCTGGCCAGGGTCTTTGGCCTGCGCGGACCCGACAAATGGCTTTTCGCGCTGGGGTTGGCGCAGGCGGGGGAATTCAGCCTGGTGCTGGTGTCCTTTGCGCTGAGCCAGCGCATCCTGCCGCCGATGGTCGCCGAAAAGGTGCTGTTGGTCATCGCGCTGAGCATGTTGATCTCGCCGCTGCTGTTCTTGCTGCATGAACGGCTGGCGCGGCAAACCCGGCCCACGGCGCGCATCGACCCCGACGAGATCGACGAGCAGCACCCGATCATCATTGCCGGCGCGGGGCGCTTTGGCCAGGTGGTCAACCGCATGGTGACGATGTCGGGGCTGCATACCA
>CAZPWV010000286.1:1857-2733 GCA_964590825.1 uncultured Rhodobacter sp.
CGGTGAGCGGCGCCGAGGTCGAACGGGTCATCACGGTGGTGGACAGCGACCTGAAGACGGTGCAGACCCTGCGCAGCTTTGGCTTCAAGGCCTATTTCGGCGATCCGACGCGGCCGCAACTGCTGGCGGCGGCCGGGCTGTCGCGGGCGCGGGTTCTGGTGGTCTGCCTCGATGACAAGGCCGCCGCGAACCGGCTGGTGGACTACGCCCGCCGCGCCCGGCCCGATCTGCACATCATCGCCCGCGCCCGCGACCGCTTTCACGTCTATGACCTCTATGCCGCGGGCGCCAATGACATCGTGCGGGAAATGTTCGACAGTTCGCTGCGCGCGGCGCGCTATGTTCTGGAAAACGCCGGGCTGAGCGCCTTTGAGGCGCATGAGCTGGAGCGGCTGTTCTTCAAGCTCGACCGCGCGGCGGTGCGCGACCTTGCCAAGGTCTGGATCCCCGGTGTGCCGGTGGAAAAGAACCCCGAATACATCCGCCGCACCCGCGAGTTGAACGCCGAACTCGAAGCCGAGATGCAGCGCCGCTTTGTCGAGCGGCACGATGGCACGGGCGATTCCCCCTTTGACAAGGACGTGATCGAAGAAGGTTGAAAAACGGGCCCCCAAAGGGAGCCCGTTTGCAAAACCCGGTAAGGAATGGCGCCTCAGGCGGCGCGGCCGACCAGAACCTCATCGACGCGTTTGGCGGCCCCGGCCTCGTCGGTGCCGGAAACGGCAGCCACTTCGCGGGTCAGCCGCTCCAGCGCCGCCTCGTAGAGTTGACGCTCGGAATAGGACTGCTCGCGCTGGTCGTCGGCGCGGTGCAGGTCGCGCACCACCTCGGCGATCGACAGGAGGTCGCCCGAGTTGATCTTCTGCTCGTATTCCT
>CAZPWV010000287.1:0-1820 GCA_964590825.1 uncultured Rhodobacter sp.
CCGGCTGAGCCCGGCGCGCTGCAGCCGGTCGGCCAGCGGGTCGAGGAAATAGGCAATCGCGCCGCCCACGAGAAAGGGCAGGATCACATCGCCGAGCTTCCACAGCATGAGCGAGGCCACCGCCGCCGCGACACCCCAGTAGGTCACCTGATGCCGCACCGGCAAAGCCATCGGGAACTCCGTATAAACCCAGGCGCAAGATCGGGGTTTTGCGCGCCGGTTGCAAGGGGTGGTTGGGGGGCGGTTTTGCAAGGGGGGCGGTTTTGGGGGCGGCGCCTGGAGACAGACCGGAGGCGGCGGGGGGCCATTGGGGCGGCAAGAGGGGCGGGGTGCCCCGATGCGGCGGCCGGTGCCGGGGCAACGGGTCCGATGGCCCCCATCTTGCCCCGCCCATCTTGCCCCAGACGCCCGTTTCCGCTAGCCCCTATGCCAAAGAAACCCTTCGCCACAGGTCAGCCATGCGCCTTTCCCGCTACTTCCTCCCCGTTCTCAAGGAAAACCCCGCCGAGGCGCAGATTGTCAGCCACCGGCTGATGCTGCGGGCGGGGATGATAAAGCAGCAGGCGGCGGGCATTTATAGCTGGCTGCCGCTGGGCTTCAAGGTGCTCAAACGCATCGAGCAGATCGTGCATGAAGAACAGATCCGCGCCGGGCATATTCCGCTGCTCATGCCCACGCTGCAACCGGCGGACCTGTGGCGGGAATCGGGCCGCTATGACGATTACGGCCAGGAAATGCTGCGCATCAAGGACCGCCATGACCGTGACATGCTTTACGGCCCCACCAACGAGGAGATGATTACCGACATCTTCCGCAGCCATGTCAGCAGCTACAAGGACCTGCCGCTGACGCTTTACCACATCCAGTGGAAATTCCGCGACGAGGTGCGGCCGCGCTTTGGCGTCATGCGCGGGCGCGAATTCCTGATGAAGGACGGCTACAACTTCGACCTGACCCGCGAAGACGCGCTGCACGCCTATAACCGCCACATGGTCAGCTATCTGCGCACCTACGAGCGCATGGGCCTGACCGCGATTCCGATGCGCGCGGCCTCTGGCCCGATCGGCGGCGACAACACGCATGAATTCCTGGTGCTGGCGCAAACCGGCGAAAGCGAGGTGTTCTATGATGCGCAGGTTCCCGAGCTGAAGCTGGGCAACCGCGCCGTGGATTTTGACAATCGCGCCGAGGTGGCGGCGATTTGCCAAGAATTCACCACGCTTTATGCCCGCACCGACGAAACCCATGACGAGGCGGTGTTCAACCAGATCCCCGAAGGGCGCCGGATGGTGGGGCGCGGCATCGAGGTGGGGCAGATCTTCTACTTCGGCACGAAATATTCCGAGGCGATGGGCGCCACCGTGGTCACCCCCGAGGGCACCCGCGTGCCGGTGGAAATGGGCAGCCACGGCATTGGCGTGTCGCGCCTTCTGGGGGCGCTGATCGAGGCCAACCACGACGAGCGCGGCATCATCTGGCCCGAAGGCGTGACGCCGTTCCATTGCGGCATCGTCAACCTCAAGCAGGGCGATGCGGGCACCGATGCCGCCTGCGAGGGGCTGATGACGGCGCTGGTCGCCAAGGGGCTCGACCCGCTTTATGACGACCGCGACGAACGGGCGGGGGCGAAATTTGCCACCATGGACCTGATCGGCCTGCCCTGGCGGATCACCGTCGGGCCGCGCGGGCTGGCGGGTCATCGCCACCTGCCGCCGCGAACAGGACCTGGCCGCGCGCCGGGCCGAGGGGATGCTGGCGTTGCCGCTGGACCTTTCCGAGCCGGCCAGCGCCGCCGCCTGCGCGCTGCAGGCGCTGGCGCT
>CAZPWV010000287.1:1830-2710 GCA_964590825.1 uncultured Rhodobacter sp.
GGTGGAGCGCATCGCCGAGATCTACGCCGGACGATAGGGGGCGGTGATGCGTCGGGTTCTGGCATTGGCGGCGGGGCTGGGCGGCGCGGCGGCGCTGTCGCAATTCCCTGAATTTTCGCAGCAATATCTGCAACGCCTGGGCGGGCAGGCGGAGGCCTTGCAAAAGGTGGTGGCCGCCTTCGACAACTCTGCCACCCGTGCTCTCCTGACCCGCGAAGAGGCGTTGGCCGAACTCGACGGCACGCGGTTTCTGGCCCAGCATCAGGGCGACATGCGGGCGGTGATTGCGCGTTCGGAACGGGCCAGCGCCGATTATGCGCTCTTGCGGGCGGCGGGGCCACTGGAGCGGCTGGCGCTGCCGCACCGCTTCCGCGACACCGAGACCTTGCAGGCCACCTGGAACGATTTTCGCCCCGCGCTGCCCCTGACGGTGGAGGGCGCGGCGGCGGCGGGGGTCGGGTTCGGCCTTGGCTGGGCCGTGCTGGCGCTGCTGAGCGGGCTGTTCCTGCGCCCGTTCCGGAAGAACCGGGCGATCTGACCGGGGCGATCTGGGCCGGCCCATCTGCGCCGGCGGGTGGGGGAGGAGGCGGCCCCCCCCTTTAGGCCGCTTGGCGCAGCGCCGCCTTATTTCAGCGCCGCAAGAACCTCGTCAAAGCCCGTGCAAAGCGTTGCATCGGCGGGGTCGGCGGCCAGCTTGGCCGAGAGATCGGCGATTTTCGGGGTCAGTTCGACAAGCTTGGCAATTTTCGCCGGATCAGTGGTGGTGATCGCCTGCGACAGGGCCGCAAGCTCGGTTGCCTTCGCCTGCGCCGCCTCGGGGGTGCAGGCATTGTCGTCCTTGCAGGCTGCAAGCGTCGCCACGGCCAGAGCGGCGGCGGCA
>CAZPWV010000288.1:0-2707 GCA_964590825.1 uncultured Rhodobacter sp.
ACCGACATCTTGATGTGCTGTTTCCGCCGCAAGCCGTTCGAGGAAATGATGGAGCGCACGCCCCATATTGCGCAGCGGCTGTTGCAGATGACGCTGGATGAACTTGATGCCGCGCGGGAATGGATGCTGCTTTTGGGCCGCAAGACGGCGCGGGAAAAGATCGCCTCGCTTCTCTCGATCGTGGCGCGGCGCGATGCCTCGATCAAGCTGCGCACCACCAAGGGGCGGATCACCTTCGATCTGCCGCTGACGCGCGAGGCGATGGCCGATTACCTTGGCCTGACGCTGGAAACCGTGAGCCGGCAGATTTCCGCGCTCAAGCGCGACGGGGTTATCGAGCTTGAGGGCAAGCGCCATGTGACCGTGCCCGACATGGACCGGCTCTTGAACGAGGCGGGCGATGACTGCGATGGCGGTTTTCTTGTCTAGGGCTGCCGCGCTGGCGGCCATGGCGTTTGCGTTGCTTCTGCCCGCCACCGCGCAGGCCGAGGCCCGCGCCGAGACCCGCTGCGGCTGGTTCGTCAACCCGACGCCGGGCAATTTCTGGCTGACCGATGCCGATGGCGACTGGTGGCTGGCCGCACAGGGCGGGCTTGAGGTGGGTGGCTGGGAAACCGTTGACTGGTCCAATGCAGCGTTCGAGGGCGATGCATGGGTGCCAACCCACCCCAACGGGGAATACGGCTATGGCTGCGCCTGCATCGGCGGCGATTTCGGCCGTGCCGCGGCGGGCGAGGTGTGGTTCATCGACACGATCCGCGCATTGCCGCTGCGCAAATGCCTGACCGACCCGGCCCTGCCGCCGCCGCCACGCTGAGGCTTCGCCTAAGGGACAGGCAAAGGGCGCCCAAGCGGGCGCCCTGCATCGTTTCAGGCGGTGCTTGCGGGGGGCGCGGGCCTGCGGATCAGCCGCTCAATGCGCCATCAGCACCGGCACTTCGGCCATTTCCAGCATGTGCCGCGTGGCACCGCCCAGAATCGCCTCGCGGAAGCGGCTATGGCCATAGGCGCCCATCACCACCATGTCGGCATTGGTGTCGCGCACATGGCGGTTGATGACATCGCTCACCCGGGGCAGGGTTTTCGCCAGCACCGACACTTCCACATGCACGCCCTGCCGCGCCAGCCACTGGCTGAGCTGGCCACCGGGGTCCGAGCGTTCCGGCCCGTGGGCGGGCGGGTCGATGATGGTGATATCGACCAGATCGGCGGCCTTGAGCAGCGGCAGCGCCTTGCGGATCGCGCTCATCGCCTCGTTCGACTGGTTCCAGGCCACCACGATGCGCCGCGCCCGGATTGCTGCGGCGCGGTCGTCGGGGACGATCAGCACCGGCACCTGGCCCTCGAACAGGGCGGCCTCGACCGCGGCCTCCAGTTCCTGGCCGCGGCCCTTGCCATAGGGGCGGCCCATCACCACGATATCGGCAAAGCGCGCCCGCAGCCCGACCACGGTGGCAATCGCGCCCAGTTGCGCCACCACGCCCTCGGCGCCCCAGCGCAGTTCCTCGCCCGCCAGCCGCGCCTTGACCGCCGCCTCGACCTCGCGCGCGTCCTCCTGGGCGCGGTCCAGCACCTCCTGTTGCACAAAGGCGGTGGCACCGGCGTAGTAATAGCCGGTCTGGGTGCGATCGACCCCCATGCAGAGCACGTCAAGATGGGCATCCTCGGCGCGGGCCACGGCAATGGCGGCATCCATCTGGGCCAGCGCCTGAACGGCATCGGTCACGATCGTCAGAACAGTCTTGTAAGCCATGGGGTTGCCCTCCGCGCAATCGATTCCCTGTTGAAATCTAGCGCCATGCCGGGGGCCGCGCCTTGACCCGGATCAACCCGCGGTTGGGCCGAAAAGGCCGAGGCGGGGGGCGAAACGGGGGAGGTGGGGGGCGAAAAGCGGGGGCGGGAATCGGTGCGGCAAGGGGGGTGCGGCGAAACAACGCACCCTCTTGTCAAGGATTTGATCCACATCAATGCGGCTGTCATACCCTCAGACCACAAGAGCTACAGTCGAGAACCTCACGCCCCCCGTCCGACTCGGGCCGGGGGCGCGAGACAGACAAGACGAAGGGACGCACAACATGTGGGATTACATCAAGCTGATTGCGCTTGGTCTCGTAGCGGTCGTTGCCGCTTACGCGGCTTCGAACGGGCGCGATCTGACGTATATGGTGAACATGGTCGAGGTCATGCTGGCCGCGGCTATTGCTTTCATCTGGGTGCTACGCACCATGGGAGGGCCGAAACCCTCCGAAAACGAGTATTTCGACGGCGTGATCCGCGCCGGCGTGATCGCGACGACCTTCTGGGGCGTCGTCGGCTTCCTGGTTGCGGTTATCATCGCGTTCCAGCTTGCCTTCCCGGCGCTCAACTTCGAATGGGCCCAAGGGTATCTCAACTTCGGCAAGCTGCGCCCGCTGCACACCTCGGCGGTGGTTTTCGCCTTTGGTGGCAACGCGCTGATCGCTTCGTCGTTCTATGTGGTGCAGCGCACCTCGGCGGCGCGTCTCTTCGGCGGCACCGGCCTGGGCTGGTTCGTGTTCTGGGGCTGGCAGCTGATCGTCGTGCTTGCGGCCTCGGGCTACATCCTCGGCGCCACGCAATCGCAAGAATACGCAGAGATGGAATGGCATGTTGACTGGCTCATCACCGTCGTGTGGGTGGCCTATCTGCTGACCTTCCTCGGCACCATCTTCAAGCGCAAAGAACCCCA
>CAZPWV010000289.1:0-2706 GCA_964590825.1 uncultured Rhodobacter sp.
GCAGGCAGTAGCTTAAATCAACCGGATATCTGTCCAAACATCGGGGAGTAGCTCATTATCCCATTCCGAACTTGGACGAGGAACAACGAAACCACCCGGTGGGCTAGCTACGTCATCGTAAGCCTTTGAGTACTCGCCACGAAGACCATCCTGCAGCGAGACCAGGAAGGGCTCTGGAAGGTCTCGTTGCAGGACATTCAAAATATCTGCTTCACTCACAGTATCGCCCTTCGACATGAAGTTTGGCGGAATATACGTCAAAAAAGACCAAGTGGCAAGACCTGCCGCAGGGATAGCGTTTTCAACGTGGGTCGGGGCGCTGCAATGCGTTCGCCCCGCCACGAAGGCAGGCAAGCAGTCCCCGTGGCCCCAAAAGGGTAGCGATTTCGGTGCCTCTCCCAAGCCAGATGGGCAAATGTCCCTTAGTTCTACCTCACCCTTTTGTCGGCGACAGACCACACCACCGAACCGATGGTCAGCAGGGCGCCGATGGGGCGGTAGCTTCGCCGCTGCCGCCGGGCCGGGCGGGCTTGGCTGCGGGCGGGGCAATCGGTCAGGTTTTCACCACGTCACCATTCCCAGCGCGGTTTGCCACGCTATACTCGGGCGGAACAAACCGGGATGACATCATGACCGCGCCGAAGCCTGCCCAACCCTACGATCTTTTCGTCATTGGCGGGGGGGTGAACGGCTGCGGAATTGCCCGCGATGCCGCCGGGCGCGGGCTGCGCGTGGGGCTGGCCGAGATGGGCGATCTGGCGCAGGCGACCTCTTCGGCCTCGACCAAGCTGTTTCACGGCGGGCTGCGCTATCTGGAATATTTCAAGATCCGGCTGGTGCGGGAATCGCTGCGCGAGCGCGAGGTGCTTTTGGCCGCGATGCCGCATATTTCCTGGCCGATGCGTTTTGTGCTGCCCTATTCCCCGGCGATGCGCTTTGACAGCGACACCCCGACCGCGCGGCTTCTGGCCGTCTTTCTGCCCTGGATGAAGGGGCGCCGCCCGGCCTGGCTGATCCGGCTGGGGTTGTTCCTTTACGATCACATGGGCGGGCGGCGGGTGCTGCCGGGCACCCGCAAATGCGATCTGCGCGACGATCCGGCGGGGGCGGTGCTGCGGCCCGGCTTCGATCTGGCCTATGAATATTCCGATTGCTGGGTGCAGGATGCGCGGTTGGTGCTGCTCAATGCGCGCGACGCGCAGGCGCGCGGGGCGCAGGTGATGGTGCGCACCAAGGTGGTGGCCGCGCATCGCGAGGGCGGTCTGTGGTGCATCACCACCGAGGGCGGGCAGGGCCGGCAGACCCATCACGCACGGGTTCTGGTGAATGCCGCCGGTCCCTGGGTCGAGGAGGTTTTGCACGGCGCGGTCGGGGCGGGGGCGCAGGCGCATGTGCGTCTGGTGCGGGGCAGCCATATCGTCACCCGCCGGCTGTTTGCGCATGAGCGGTGCTATTTCTTTCAGGGCGAGGATGGGCGGATCTGCTTTGCCATCCCCTTCGAGGAAGATTTCACCCTGATCGGCACCACCGACCAGCCGCATCAGGGCGCCCCCGGCGCGGCGGTGTGCAGCCCCGAGGAGGTGGCCTATCTGTGCGCCTTCGCCTCGAAATATTTCGCCCGTCCGGTCACCCCCGAGGATGTGGTCTGGACCTATTCCGGGGTGCGGCCGCTTTATGACGATGGTGCCAGTTCCGCCACCGCCGCCACGCGCGATTATGTGCTGACGCTCGATGCCGAGGGGGCGCCGCTGCTGAGCGTGTTCGGCGGCAAGATCACCACCTACCGGCGGCTGGCCGAAACCGTTCTGGCGCGGCTGGCGCCGTATTTGCCGGGCATGGGGCGGCCCTGGACGGCGGGGGTGGCGATGCCGGGCGGGGCGGTGGCGCTGGCCGATGTGGCCGCGCAGATTGCCCGGATGCAGCAAGATTATCCTTTTCTGACAGCCCCTTGGGCGCGGCGTCTGTGGCGTGCCTATGGCACCGAGGCCTGGGATATTCTGGGCACCGCGCGCAGGGCCGAAGATCTGGGGCGCGATTTCGGCGCCACGCTGACGCTGGCCGAACTGCGCTGGATGGTGCGCCGCGAATGGGCGCAAAGCGGCGAAGACGTGCTTTGGCGGCGCTCGAAACTGGGGCTGCGGCTTGATCCGGCGGCACAGGCGGCGGTGGCGGACTGCGTGGCCGGGCTCTGCGCCGAGGCGGCGGCGGATGCGGCGCCGGCCCCCGGGGCACAGCCATGACGGGCCATATTCTGGCCATCGATCAGGGCACGACCTCGTCACGCGCGATCGTGTTCGGGGTTGCGCAAACGGGGGCGCTGGTGCCGCTGGCGCAGCAGGGCATGGAGTTTGCGCAAAGCTATCCGGCCTCGGGCTGGGTCGAACATGACGCCAACGAAATCTGGGCCACGGTGCTTTGCGTGGCGCGGGCGGCGCTTGAACAGGCGGCAATCCTGCCGGGGCAGGTGGCGGCGCTGGGGCTGAGCAATCAGCGCGAAACGGTGGTGCTCTGGGACCGGGCCAGTGGCGAGCCTCTGGCGCCGGCGCTGGTCTGGCAGGATCGGCGCACCGCCGCCACCTGTGCCGCGTTGCGCGCCGCCAACCATGAGGCCGAGGTGACGGCGCGCACCGGGCTGCTGCTCGATCCGTATTTTTCGGCCACCAAGATCGGCTGGCTGCTCGATGCGGTCGCCGGCGCAAGGGCGCG
>CAZPWV010000290.1:0-2663 GCA_964590825.1 uncultured Rhodobacter sp.
CCTTGACCACCGGCATATGCGGCAGCGGGTAGATCTTCACATCGCCCTTGATCTCGTCGAGACCATAGATGCAGGCCAGCGTGTTGATGCCATCAATGTTCATCGCGCAGGAGCCGCAGATGCCCTCGCGGCACGAACGGCGGAAGGTCAGCGTCGGGTCGATCTCGTTCTTGATCTTCAAAAGCGCATCCAGAACCATCGGCCCGCAGCGGTCCATGTCGAGGAAATAGCTGTCCACCCGCGGGTTCTCGCCGGTGTCCGGGTCCCAGCGGTAGATCTGGAATTTCCGCACGTTCTTCGCGCCTTCCGGTTTCGGCCAGGTCTTGCCGACGCGGATCTTGGAATTCTTGGGAAGCGTGAACTGAACCATTGGGTGTCCTTTCAGTGCAAGGCTTGGCGGGCTGCGGGCAGCACGGGCGTATCGAGAATGTCATCGAGCGCAGTGGTCTGCTCGATGATGCGGATCAGATTGGGAATGGCCTGCCGGGCCGGGGCGTTTTGCGCCACAACCCAGCGCAGCGCATCGTTCAGCGCCGCCTCGCGGTAGGCGTCCATCTCCCAGTGGCGGCGCAGCGGCACGCCCAAAGCGTCAAAGCTGGCCCAGAGCGCCTCGACATCGTAAAACCCGGCGGCCAGATGGCGCAACGCGCGCTGCTTCGGGATGCGGGTCTTGAGCGTTCCGGTCACGGTCAGCAAATCGGCCGTCACATCATGGTAGAACAGCCCGCGGCAACGGGGGGCAAGCTGCTCTTTGGCCAGGTTCGTATCGGGGCGGCGCCGGAGCACATGGATATCCTGATTGATCCGCCCCAGTAGCTGGCGGCCATGCAGCGCCGAGCCTTCGGCAAAAACCAGCACTTCGGCCTGGGCATAGGTCTGCATCTGATCGCGGATGCTCGTCTGGCCCGGATCGATCACCCTCACCCCGAGCCGCTGCAACAGGCTGACCAGATAGCTCTCGCCCAGATGCGCCCCCCGGCCTTTTGCCGCCCAGTCGGCGCGGCTGACATAGGCCATGGGAACCCGCTGCGTGGTGTTCAGCCCGTGACGCTCGGGGAGCGTGTCGAGCAGGTCCAGATAGCCGGCATCGGGGGCGATGTTTCCCAGCATCTCGCCTTGCGGGGCCACGCGCAGTTCCGGCGCAAGGCTTGGGCGGGTGACAAAGCGCACCGCAGCACGCGGCACGGCGAGCCAGTCGAACAAGTCCCAGACGTGGCCGGGCAGGCTCTCCGGGCTGGCGCCAAGCGGCAGGGTGAACAGGAAGATATCCGAGGGCCGTGCCAGACTGGCGGGCAGGAGCCGGGTAAGATGTTCGGCCACCAGATGACCGAACTCATGGCTCAGATACCCGCCCCAGACCGCCGGGCGGCGAAACCGGCGCAGCGGTTTTTGCCATTGCGGGGCGCGGTCCACCGGGCGGCCACGGTAGCAAAAACGCGCCCCGTGCTGCGCCTCGAAATCGGGCCAGATCGGCCCGCCTTGCGGCACATGCTCCTGAATTGCCGCATGGGGCATCACCGGAACATTGTGAAACACCTGCACCGCGGTCATGGTCGCGCCCCCCCGAAATCCCAATACGGGCGGGTGGGCATTTGCCCCGAGCGGTCCATTACGCAGCGGTTATAGGCCGCTGATGGGTCACCCGTGACCGATGCGCCCAGCGAAAGGTTGACCTCGAGATTCGAGCGGAACCCTTCCGAGGTGACGCCCATCGCCGCCTCGCCCGAGATCGGCGCCTTGGGGGCAAAGCGCTCGTAGCACTGACGCTCGGCCAGATGCACCGGCACAGGGGCGCAGGCGGCAAGCGCAAGCGCCGCCGCCAAGGCCCCATATGCCGGACGCCATGCCATCAGAACGTCCGCGCCTTGGGCGCGATCCTGGCCAGCGAAATGCCGCCCTCGGCCTCGGTCGTCAGCGGCGCGGTAATCACCGGGCGATAGCTGAGATCGACCGACGCGCCATCGACCCGCATCACCGAATGCTTGCGCCAGTTGGCATCATCGCGGGTGGCGTGATCTTCCGAGGCATGGGCGCCGCGGCTTTCCTTGCGCGCTTCGGCGCCGACGATGGTGGCCAGCGCGTTGGGCATCAGGTTGGTCAGTTCGAGCGTTTCCATCAGGTCGCTGTTCCAGATCAACGAGCGGTCGGTGACCTTGAGATCGGCCAGCTTGCCGGCAATCTCGGTCATCTTCGCCTTGCCATCGGCCAGGGTCTTGTCGGTGCGGAACACCGCCGCATCGGCCTGCATGGTGCGCTGCATCTCCAGCCGCAGGTCGGCGGTCGGGACCGCGCCCTTGGCGTGGCGCAGCCCGTCGAAGCGGTCAAAACACTTGTCCACCGAAGCCTGATTATAGGCGGCAGGCCGAGCCTTGGGGTCAACGATCTCACCGGCACGAATGGCGGCGGCGCGGCCAAAGACCACAAGATCGATGAGCGAGTTCGAGCCAAGCCGGTTGGCGCCATGCACCGAGGCACAGCCGGCCTCGCCCACGGCCATCAGACCGGGAACCACGGCGGTCGGGTTCGCGGCGGTCGGGTTCAGCGCCTCGCCCCAGTAGTTCGTCGGAATGCCGCCCATGTTGTAGTGGACGGTTGGCAGAACCGGGATGGGCTCGCGGGTGACGTCGACGCCGGCGAAGATCTTGGCGCTCTCCGAGATGCCC
>CAZPWV010000291.1:0-2616 GCA_964590825.1 uncultured Rhodobacter sp.
AGGCCGAGGCCGCCAGCACCGCCCCCCAGATCATCGTTTCGGGCAGCGCGATCTTTGGCGCCGCCGAACCGGGCCGGGCCTTTGCGCGGCTCACCTCGGTCTGGGCCGAGGCGCAGGCGGATTTTGCGGAGCGTCACAATGCGTGAGACCGCCCCGACCCCCAATCCCGGAACGACCCCCAATCCCGAAACGCCCGCCGATCCCGCAGCCGCGGCAGTGGCGCTGCGCGGCATCTGGAAAGTGTTCGAAGGGGTTCCGGTGCTGCGCGGCATCGACTTCGATCTGCGCGCCGGCGAGGTTCATGCGCTTTTGGGCGGCAATGGCTCGGGCAAATCCACCACGGTCAAGATCATCTGCGGCGCCTATCGCCCCACCGAAGGCGCAATTTTCGTGGCCGGTGCTCCGGTCAGCTTTGCCCGCCCCTCCGAGGCGCATGACAAGGGCATCTACATGGTGCCGCAGGAGCCGCATATCTTCCCCTCGCTGAGCGTGATGGAAAACCTCACCATGGGGCTGGGCGGCGACCTGACGGCGATCGCGGCGCAGGCGCGGGCGATTGCCGCCGACATCGGGCTGAGCGTCGATTTTTCGGCCGCCGGCGGCACGCTGTCGATTGCCAATCAGCAGTTGGTGGAAATCACCCGTGGGCTGTTGCGCAAGGCGAAGGTGCTCATTCTGGACGAGCCGACCTCGTCGCTGACCCGCCGCGAGGTGGACCGGCTGGCAGCGCAGATGCGGGCGCTGACGGCGCGCGGCATCGCCATCTTGTTCATCTCGCACCGGCTGGACGAGGTGCTGGAATTTTCCGACCGGGTCAGCGTGTTGCGCGACGGCGCCTTTGTGATGCGCCAACCCGCCGCCGGGCTGACGCCCGAACGGCTGCTCGAGGCGATGCTGCCGGCCGATCGGGGCGGCGCGCATCCGGCCGAACGGGCGCAGGCGGCGCCGGTGCCGGATGCGTTGCCGGTGCTGGAACTGCGCAACCTGTCTGGCCGCGCCTTCCAGGGGGTCACCCTGTCGGTTCTGCCCGGCGAGGTGGTCGGGCTGGCCGGGGTGGTCGGCTCGGGGCGCACCGAACTGGCGCAGGCGGTTTTCGGCATCGACCCCGAGGTCACCGGCGAGGTGCTGATCTGCGGCACGCCCGTGCCTCGGCGCAGCCCCCGCCGCGCCATGGAAATGGGTCTGGCCTATGTGCCCGAAGACCGCCATGCGCATGGCATCTTTCTGGAACTGCCGGCGGCGCAGACAATTTCCGCCGCTGTTCTGGCGCTGGGCGGGCGCGGGCTTTTGATCCGCCGGGCCGAGGCCGGATTTGCCCACGGCTTCATCGAGCGGCTGCGCATCAAGCTGAGCTCGCCGTATCAGGTGGCCCGCACGCTTTCCGGCGGCAATCAGCAAAAGGTGGTTCTGGCCAAGGCGTTGGCGGCGGCGCCGCGGGTGGTGATCCTGGACGAGCCGACCCGCGGCATCGACGCCTCGGCGCGTCAGGATGTCTATCGGCTGATCCGCGATCTGACCGGGCAAGGCGTGGGGGTTTTGGTGATTTCCTCGGAGATGGGCGAAATCGCCGAAGTGGCCGACCGGGTCTTGATGATGAAACGCGGCGTGCTGAGCGCGCTGGGCGCGGGGGCCCGAAGCCTCGAGCAGATTTCGGCGGCGACGTTTGACAGCCCCGACACCCGGCAGGGAGCCCCGGCATGATGCGCATTCTCAAAAGCCGCGAAATGCTGGTGCTGGGGCTGCTGGTGGCCATGCTGCTGGCGGTTTCCACTGTCAACAAGGCGGTTCTCTACCCGTTCACCCTGATTAACATCGGCAATTCGGCGCTGTTCCTGACGCTTCTGGCGGTGGGGCAGATGTTTGTCATCCTGACCCGCGGCATCGACGTGTCGGTGGGGGCGATTGCCGGGCTTTCGGCGGTGCTGTTCGGCTTTGCGCTCAATGCCGGCTGGCCCTTGCCGCTGGCGATGGGGGTTTCGCTGCTGACCGGGGCGGCGCTGGGTCTGGTCAACGGGCTGGGCGTGGTGCTGGTGGGGGTGCCGCCGATCATCATGACGCTGTCCACGCTGGGGATCTATCGCGGCATGATGCGGGTGCTGACCGGCGGAAGCTGGATCGAACAGGTGCCGCCCTCGATCAAGGCGCTGGCCACGACGCGCGTGCTGTCGGTGCCGGTGCTGGTCTGGGTGGTGCTGGCGGTGGTGATCGTCACGGCGGTGGCGATGGCCCGCATCCGCGCGGCACGGTATTTCCATGCGGTGGGCGACAACCGCGAAGGCGCGTTCCTTCTGGGCATCGATGCCGGGCGCACCGAGATTGCCGCCTATGTGCTTTCGGGGCTGTTTTCGGGTATGGCGGCGATCGTCTTTGTCGCGCAGATCGGTTTCGTGCCGATGCAGACCGGCTCCGGGCAGGAACTCAAGGCGATTGCGGCGGTGGTGCTGGGGGGCGTCAGCCTGATGGGCGGCACCGGCACGATCTGGTCGGCGCTGGTGGGCGCGCTGTTCCTGACCGCGGTCGATAGCATGATGATTTTCCTCAAGGTTCCGGGGTCGTGGAACAATGCCGTGGCGGGGGCGGTGCTGCTCTCGGTGGTGGCGCTGGACTATCTGATCC
>CAZPWV010000292.1:0-2562 GCA_964590825.1 uncultured Rhodobacter sp.
GCGCTCTTGAACACCGCCTCGGGGGCCACCTGGGTCAGCCTGCACCACGGCGGCGGGGTCGGCATGGGGTTTTCGCAGCACGCCGGAATGGTGATCGTCTGCGACGGCAGCGCCGAGGCCGACCGCCGGCTGGAGCGCGTGCTGTGGAACGACCCGGCCAGCGGCGTCATGCGCCACGCCGATGCCGGCTATGAAATCGCCCGCGCCTGCGCGCGCGAACACGGGCTGAACCTGCCCGCCATCACCGGCCAGGGGCGCGGATCGGCCAGACGCCCCGCCGGCTGAGCGCCCGGCTCAGCCGCCCAGGCTGCGCGCGATCAGGTGCAGCCAGTTTTCATGCGCCAGTTTGGCGATCAGCGGGCCGTCATAGCCATGCGCGGCCATCGCCGCGATCAGCCCCTGCAACCCCGCGCCATCGCCCAGCACGGCGGGAACCTCGGCACCGTCAAAATCCGAGCCCAGCCCGACGTGATCCTCGCCCAGCCGCGCGATCAGGTAATCGAGATGGCGCAGCATCGGCGCCCAGCCGCAAGAGGCATCGCGGCGCCCGTCGGCATTGAGAAAGCCCACGGCAAAGTTCAGCCCCACCATGCCCCCGCTCTCGGCGATCATCGCCAGTTGCCGGTCGGTCAGGTTGCGCGACGAGGGGCACAGCGCATGGGCATTGGAATGGGTCGCCACCAGCGGCGCATCGGACAGCCGCGCCACATCGTTGAACCCGGCCTCGTTCATGTGGCTCAGGTCGATGATGATCCTGAGCCGGTTGCATTCGGCCACCAGCCGCTTGCCCGCATCGGTCAGCCCCGGCCCGGTATCGGGGTCGGAGGGAAAGGCAAAGGGCACGCCATGGCCAAAGATCGTGGGCCGCGACCAGACCGGCCCCAGCGAGCGCAACCCGATGGCATGAAACAGATGCAGCGCATCCAGATCGGCGTCGATCGCCTCGGCGCCCTCCATATGCATGATGCCGGCAATCACCCCTTCGGCCATCGCCTTGCGAATATCGGCCGCGGTGCGGCAGATCCGGAAACCGCCCTGCGCGGCGCGTTCCATCCACAGCAGATGACCGGCAGCGGCAAAGGCCGGGGCCAGCCCCTCGGCAAAGGGGATCAGATCGGGCAAGGGCAGCGCATAGGGCGGGGTTTCCATCTGCGCCATCAGCGCGGCATCGTCATGCGCCACCGGCGACGGCAGATAGATGGCGAAAAACCCGCCGGCAAAGCCCCCCGCGCGCATTCGCGGCAGGTCCAGATGCCCCCTGCCCTCGCCCGTCAGCCAGATTTCGGCACGGTTTTCGGGCGCCTCGAGCAGGCGCAGCAGCAAATCGTTGTGACCATCGAAAACCGGGATCATGCGCAGGACTCCTTGCGGGCGGGATCAAGCATCCGGTCGGCCGAGGCCTCGAACAGCGACCGGGCATAGGCGGTGGCCATCCGCGCGGCGGCCAGATCGTCGCGGGCAAGTTCTTCCACCGCGCGGCCGTGCTGCATCACCAGCACCCGGTCGCACATGTGATCGATCACCGCCAGATCGTGGCTGACCATCAGAAAGGTCAGGCCGCGCTCGGCGCGCAGCCGGTTGAGCAGGTTCAGCACCTCCGCCTGCACCGAGGCATCAAGCGCCGATGTCGGCTCGTCGAGCAGCAGGATTTCGGGTTCCAGCATCAGCGCCCGCGCAATCGCGACGCGCTGGCGCTGGCCACCCGAAAGCTGATGCGGATAGCGAAAGCGGAAGGCATGGGGCAGCCCGACATCGGCCAGCGCCCGCATGACACGGGCATCGGCATTGCCAAGGCCGTGAATGGCCAGCGGCTCGGAGAGCGTGCGGTCGATGGTGTGGCGCGGGTGCAGGCTGGCGTAAGGATCCTGGAACACCATTTGCACGCGGGCGGAAAACCCCTTGCCGCGCGGGCTTTGCAACGGCTCCCCGGCGATGCGGATGGTGCCGCCGGTCACCGGCGCCATGCCGCAGATCGCCCGCAGGATGGTGGATTTGCCCGAGCCGCTTTCGCCCACCAGCCCATAGCTTTGGCGGGCATCGACGCGCAGGCTGACCCCTTCCACCGCGCGCACCGCCCGGCCCTTGGCCTTGAAGGTCACGCTCAGGTTCTCGATCTCGATCAGCTCAGACATTGGCCCAATCCCCCGTCCGGTCCAGCCCCGGCAGGGCGCCACGCGGCCCGCCGATGCGCGGCAGGCAGTTGAGCAGCCCCTGGGTATAGGGGTGGCGCGCCGCCATCAGGTCGCGCGCGGCCAGTTCCTCGACGATGCGGCCGCGATACATCACCAGAACCCGGTCGCAAAACCGCGCCACCAGCCGCAGGTCGTGGCTGATGAAGATCAGCCCCATGCCCCGGCTTTTCACCAGCCCGTCGAGGATCGACAGCACCTCGGCCTGCACCGTCACATCGAGCGCCGATGTGGGCTCGTCGGCGATCAGCAGATCGGGTTCGGGGATCAGCATCATCGCAATCATCACCCGCTGCCCCATCCCCCCCGAAAGCTCGTGCGGCCAGGCCTCCATCACCCGTTCCGGGTCGCGGATCTGCACCGCCTCCAGCGC
>CAZPWV010000293.1:0-2546 GCA_964590825.1 uncultured Rhodobacter sp.
GGCAGGGGGGACTTGCCAATGGCGGAAGGCTCAGAGCGAGGGGCGCATCAGCATCAGCCAGATGATGCCCAGCATCGCCCCGAAGGCGGGAAAGCCGAAGGCAAACCAGAGCCGGTAAAGGCGGCGGTAGGCCTCGGGCAGGGGGGCGGCGCTGGCGGCGGCCTCGCGCGCCAGATTGCGCAGGCGGATCTGCATCCAGACCACCGGCAGCCAGAAGGCGCCGACGAAAAGGTATAGCCCGATCGCCGCCAGCAGCCAGGGCTCGGTGAGCGACCAGCCCAACTCCCAGGCCAAAAGCGTGCCGGTGATGGGCTGCACGATGGCGGCAGAGGCGGTGAAGACCGTATCGGCCAGCACCACAATGCCCGCCACATGGGCGACGAGCGCGGGGTTTTGGCTGCGGTTCGAAATCACCATGAAGAAGGCGATGCCCGCGCCCGTGCCCATCAGCACCATGGCGCCCAGCATATGGGCAAAGCGCAAGAGATCGGCCCAGTTCATCGGTTGCCCCCCAGAAGGGCCACGATCAGCGCCAGCGGCATCGAGGGCAGCACCTTGAGCATTGGCCCGAGCGGGTCGGCCCAGAGGTCGGGGGCGAAGGCCACCGATCCGGCAAGGTAGGCGGTGGACAGCGCCACCATGCCAAGCGCGGCGGGCACGGCGAACCGGCGCAGCGCCATGCCGATGCCCAGCGCCATGTCGGCCAGCGCACCGGCGAGGGCAAAGCCAAGCTCCAGGCCGGGGGCCATGCCGCGCTGGCTCAGCACCTCGGCGGCGCGGTGGGGCGCGGCAAGGGTGATCGCCCCGGAAAGAAACCAGAACAGCGAGAGCGTGGCGATGGCCAGCGGCAAGAGGAAGAACATGCGGGCAAACCAGCGTTCCTGCACGGTGGCGGGCAGGGCCTTGAGGGTTTCCGCAAGGCTGCGGCAGGGCGCCCCGCCGGCGGCGAGCCAGGCCTCGGGGGTGCCGCAGATGCCGGCCTCGATGCTGCGCAGCGCCGTGGTGCGCAGGGGCGAGCGCCAGCCAAGATGGCCCAAGGCATCCGCCCCCCAGCCGATCAGCCGCAAAAGGCCGTGCGGCAGGGCAAGGCGCAGGCGTGGTGGCGCAAAGCCCTGCCAGGCGCGAAAGGCGCGTTGGGTGGCCAGAAAGCTGCGGCTTTCGGCTTCCGTCAGATCGGCGCAGCTACGGGAGGGGATTTTTCCTTCGGCCGCCGCCAGCACCGCCCCGGCCAGATCATCCAGCGCCACCGTCTGCACCGGCGCCTGCGCAAACACCTGCGCCTCGATCAGCGGCAGCGCGGCGGCGGCGCGCAACAGCGCCGTGCCGCCATAGGCCTCGGCACCGATCACCAGCACCGGGCGCAGGATTACCCAATCGAGGCCTGAAGCCATGATGCGCGCATCGCCCCGCGCCTTGGAGCGGAAGAATTCGGTGGGGGAGCTTTCGCTTACCCCTGCCGCCGAGATTTGCACGAGCCGCGTGGAGGTGCCGGCAAGTGCCTCGAGCACCTCGGCCACCGCCGTTTCGTGAATGGCGCGCAGGCTGTCACCGGCGCCGTCTTGCAAGATGCCCGAGGCGTTCACCACCACCGTGGCGCCCTCGAAAATCTTTCGCCAGTCGGCGGCCCCGGTGCGGGCGATGTCGCGCAGCACCCAGTCAAACCCCGGCATCCGCGCGGCGGCCTGCGCCGAGCGGCCAACGCAGGTGACGGCAAAGCCCACGCCGCGCAGCGCCCGCGCCACGGCCGCGCCAATCAGCCCGTAGCCGCCCAGAACAATCGCCTTGCGCATGACACCTCCGCCCAATCGCCCGACTATTCCGGGCCGGGCGGGGAATGGCAAGCCCGGCCCTCAGCCCATCAGCTCCACCGCCAGCGCCGTGGCCTCGCCGCCGCCGATGCAGAGCGTGGCGACGCCGGTTTTCAGCCCATGGGTTTTCAGCGCGGCCAGAAGCGTCACCATCACCCGCGCGCCGGAGGCACCAATCGGGTGGCCCAGCGCGCAGGCGCCGCCGTGGATGTTCACCTTGTCATGCGGCAGCGAAAGCGCCTGCATCGCCGCCATCGCCACCACGGCAAAAGCCTCGTTCACCTCGAAAAGGTCTACCCGGCGCAGGTCGAGGTCGAGCTTTTCCGAGAGTTTCGTCAGCGCGCCGATGGGTGCGGTGGGGAAAAGGTTGGGCGCATCGGCATGGGTGGCGTGGCCCAGAATGCGGGCCAAGGGCGCAAGGCCGCGCCGCTCGGCCTCGGAGGCGCGCATCAGCACCAAAGCCGCCGCGCCGTCGGAGATCGAGGAGGAATTGGCCGCCGTCACCGTGCCGCCGGCGCGGAAGGCGGGTTTGAGGCCGGCGATCTTGTCCATCCGCGCCTTGCCGGGCTGCTCGTCAATCTCCACCCGCGTTTCGCCGCTGCGCGTGGCAAGGGTGACGGGCGCAATTTCACTGGCAAAGCGGCCCTCGGCAATCGCCGCCTGCGCGCGGGTGAGCGAGGTGATGGCGTAGTCGTCCTGCGCGGCACGGGTGAAGCCGAAGCTTTCGGCGCAATCCTC
>CAZPWV010000294.1:0-1306 GCA_964590825.1 uncultured Rhodobacter sp.
TGTTCGAAACCATGCATCACGGCCACCACGCCTATTTCGATGCGGCGGTGATGCTGGCGTTTTTCCTGCTGGTGGGGCGTTATCTCGACTATCGCACCCGTGCGGTGGCGCGGTCGGCGGCCGAGGAACTGGCGGCGCTCGAGGTTCCGCGGGCCAATCTGCTGCGCGATGGCGTCGAAGAGGTGGTGCCGGTGGGCAGCCTGCAACCGGGCGATCTGATCCGGGTGCGCCCCGGTGGACGGATTCCCGCCGATGGCCAGATCACCGAGGGCAGTTCGGAAACCGACCGTTCGCTGCTGACCGGCGAGACCCTGCCGGTCTATGTCGGCCCCGGTCAGATGCTGTCGGCGGGCGAGGTGAACCTGACCGGGCCGCTGACCCTGCGGGTGACGGCGGCGGGCAAGGACAGTTCGCTGCACCGCATGGCCGATCTGGTTGCCATGGCCGAAAGCGCCAAGACCCGCTACACCACGTTGGCCGAACGCGCGGCGCGGGCCTATTCGCCGATCGTGCATATCCTGTCGTTCAGCGCCTTCGGCTTCTGGCTTTGGGCGACCGGGGGGGATGTGCGCTTTGCCATCAACATTTCCGCCGCCGTGCTGATTATCACCTGCCCCTGCGCGCTGGGGCTGGCGGTGCCGGCCGTGGTCACCGCCGCCTCGGGCAAGCTCTTTCGCAAGGGGCTGCTCATCAAGGATGGCACCGCGCTGGAACGTCTGGCCGAGGTCGATACCGTGGTCTTCGACAAGACCGGAACGCTGACCATGGGCGCCCCCACGCCCGAGAACCTCGACAGTCTCGACGCCCGCACCCTTGCGCTGGCCGCCGCGCTTGCCGCCGCCTCGTCGCATCCGCTGGCGCGTGCGATTTACGAGGCCACGCAGGCGATAGGCCTTGCGCCGGCGGTGCTCGATGATCTGCGCGAAGTGCCGGGCTACGGGGTCGAGGGGCGGCTGGGCGGCCAGACCCTGCGCCTTGGCCGGGCCGATTGGGTGGGGGCGGTTGCCGCCGCCACCACCGCCACGCATCTGCGGCTGGGCGAGGCGCCGGCGCTGACGATCCGGTTTGCCGATCATCTGCGCCCCGGTGCCGAGGAGGCGGTGCGCATCCTGCACGATCAGGGCAAGCGGGTGATGCTGGTCTCGGGCGATGTCGAGGCGGCGGTTGCCGCGCTGGCGGGGCGGCTGGGCATTGCCGAATGGCGGGCCGGTGCGCTTCCGGCGGAAAAGGCGGCGCTGGTGGGGGCGCTTTCGGCGCAGGGGGCAAAGGTGCTGATGGTGGGCGACGGGCTCAACGATACCGCCGC
>CAZPWV010000294.1:1316-2541 GCA_964590825.1 uncultured Rhodobacter sp.
GCCTCGGATATCGTGCTGCTGGGGCAAGACCTGGCCCCGGTCGGCGATGCGCTGCGGATCTCGGTGCAGGCGCGGCGCCGGATCAAGGAAAACTTTGCCATTTCGGCGGTCTACAACACCGTTGCCGTGCCGCTGGCGCTGATTGGTCTTGCCACGCCCCTTGCGGCGGCCTTGGCGATGTCGTCATCCTCGATTACAGTCTCGCTCAACTCGATGCGGCTCAAGTAGCCGCAAGGGGCAAAGTCGGGCCGGAACGGCCGGACTGCCGAACCAAGGAGACCCCGATGTCGGTGCTCACCTATCTCATTCCCGTGTCGCTGTTTCTGGGCGGTTTCGGCCTTGTCGCCTTTGTCTGGTCGCTGCGCCACCGCCAGTATGAAGACCCCAAGGGCGACAGCGAGCGGATCTTGTCAAACCAATACGACGATCACCCCAAGAGCTGATGGGCGCCCCAACCGCCGGTCCGGCGGGGCCGATCGGGGCGTTCCTCGGAACGGGCGCGGGTTCAGGGGCCGAAGACCGCGCAATCGACGGCGCGGGCGCTCAGCCGGGCACAGGCGAGTTGCGCATCGCCCTCGCCGAGCCCCACAAACAGCGCTTCAAACCCGTTCTTGCGGTTGGCCACCTTGCGCAGGCTGTCGGAAAGCGCCTCGCTCTCCATCAGCGCGGTCTTCAGCAGCACCTGTTCGGCGGCATATTGCGACGGGTATTTGCCAAGGCTCACGCCCCAGTTGCGCCCGCCCGAAGATGAGGCCCGCGCCACCACCGCGCGTTTGCCCTGCGGCAGCGGGGCGGGGGGGCTGAGCGCCGCCAGCAGAACCGTGTCATTGCGGCTGGCCTGCGGCGCATCCCGGCCCATCGCCAGGGTTTCGGGCTGGGCGGTCGCGGTCTGGATGAACACCGGGCCGCCCGGTTCGATATCGCCCTGCGCCAGCGGGGCGTCGGGCGCGATCATCGCCAGCGTTTCGGGTTGCGGCGCCGAGACCTGCACAAAATCCGCGTTGCCTGGCTGGCTGGCGGGCGGGTTGACGGGCTTGGCCGCCGGTCGGGTGACGGCAGGCTCGGCAGAGGCGAGCTTTGCCGGGGGCATTGCCGGCGAGGCGGGGGCGGCAGGGCTGTTGGCGGGAAGCGCCTGCGCCAGTGCCAGTGCCACCGCCTCGGGCGCGAGTGCCGCCACCGGGCGCGGGCGCGGTGCCAGCGACAGCGGCCGTTCGACCGCCAGGAA
>CAZPWV010000295.1:0-2505 GCA_964590825.1 uncultured Rhodobacter sp.
AAAGTGGCAGGTCCGCGTCTGCCTGCGGCCGGCCTTATCGCAGTATTGGGTCAGATGGCCCTGAAACTCAACATCTTTTTGCCCCGCTCCCGAAGGGGTGACAGCACGCTCAGGCAAGGTTCGAAGATGATGAAATACACAATTGCGGCAATTGCCACCCTCGGTTCGCTGCTGGTCCTGCGCCGTGGCGCCGCACAAAAGGCGCTGGCCCCGGTGCAAAGCAATGCCGAGCCGCGGCATCTGTCGCGCACCGGCTGGCGCGCCGGCGCGACCGACCCGACGCTGCAGGCGGCGCAGAGCGACCCGGCGGCCGGGGCCGTCACCACCTGCGTGGTCGGGCTGCGCGGCATCCCCGATGTGCCCGGCGGCATCGAGACCCATTGCGAACACCTGTATCCGCGCCTTGCCGCGCTGCGCCCGACCGAACGGTTCGTGGTGGTGGGGCGGCGTCCGGCCATCGGCCCTGACGAAAGGCTCTGCGGCGAGAACCTGCGCGTGGTGCCGCTGATGGCGGCGCGGCACCGCTATTTCGAGACCCTGTCGAACAGCCTTCTGGGCGTGCTGGCGGCGCGCGGGCGGCTTGGGGCGCGCATGGTGCATCTGCATGGCGTCGGGCCGGGCCTGTTCGCGCCGCTGGCCCGTGTGCTGGGGCTGCGGGTGGTGCTGACCCATCACGGCGACGATTTCCGGCGTGCCAAATGGAACCGGCTGGCCAGGGCCGTGCTCAAGCTGGGCGAGAGGGCCGGGGTTGGTTCGGCACATCGGGTGATTGCGGTGTCGGCCTCGCTGGCGGCGCGGCTGCGCACCGATTACCCCCGCCGCGCCGAGCGTATCCGCTATATTCCCAATGGCGCCGATCACATTCTGGCCAGCGCCCGCACGGCCAGGCGCGGCAGTGCCGAATGGCGCGAAAGCTTCGGGCTGGACGGGGTGGACTACATCCTTTCGGTGGGGCGACTGGTGCCCGAAAAGGGCTTTGCCGATCTGATCGAGGCCTATGCGCGGGCGCATCTGCCCGCCCGGCTGGTGATTGCCGGGGGCAAGGCCGGTTCGGACCACGACACCGAGCTTTTCGCCCGGATTGCCCGGCTGGGCCTGCAGGGCCAGGTCATCATGACCGGATCGCTGCCGCACGAAGGGGTGGCGGCGCTGATGGCCGGGGCGCGGCTTTTCGTGCTGGCCTCGCATCACGAGGGGTTGCCGATCGTGGCGCTGGAGGCCTCGGCGATGGGGGCGCCGATGCTGCTCTCCGATATCGTGCCCAACCGCGACCTGGGCCTGCCGGCGGCGCATTACTTTCCGGTCGGCAATATCGCTGCGCTGGCGGGGATGCTGGTGCGGAACTGGAACACGATACCGCATCACGACCTGCTCGAGCGGTTCAACTGGCGCACCATCGCCTTGCAGACCAATGCCGTCTATGCCGAGCTGACCGCGCCATGACCGTTTTGCATTCCGTTTTGAACTCCGTTTCGCAGCCGGGCGCCGCCCGCCTGTCCGGCCGGTTCCGGCACTTCGGCCCGATGCGCCGGCGCGGCTTTCTGGCCGGGCTTGGCGCGGCGATGCTGGTGCCTGCGCTGGCGCCCCTGCCGGGCGCCGCCGCCATCGCACCCGCCAGCGCACCCGCCATCGCACCGGGGCCGCTGCCGCTGCCCCGCGCCGACAGTTCCCGCCTTTTGTCCAGCCTTGTGGAGATGCGCCTTGCTTGAACGGATCGAGATCGGCACCAGCCCCGATGATGGCAGCGGCGACAGCCTGCGCCAGGCCTTTGAAAAGGTGAACGCAAATTTCGCCGAACTGGCCGAGGCGCTGGCACGTCTGGCCGCCGCCCCTGCGCCCCCCGCCGCCCCCGGCTGGCCGGGGGAATGGGTGGCCCGCCATGTTGCCGACACCGCCCCCGCCGCCGCGCCGCCGCTGCTTGGGGCGCTTTGGGTCGATGCCCGCAGCCGGACGGTCTGGCTTGCCGTCGGCACCGCGACACCCGCCGACTGGGTGCAACTCGCCGCCCCCGGAAAGGCGGGCTGAGCGATGGCACGGCTTTGGCATCTCGCGGCGGGGGGCGGCACCGGGGAACCGGGCGCGGGGCGCAAGGGCGGGGGGGCAAAAGCTGAAGGATCGGGCTGGGCGCAGCCCTTGCCACTGGATGCGCTGGGCGATGCGCTGGCCGAGGCCCGGCCCGGCGATGACGTTCTGGTGGGCTTTGCCCGCGACCGCGAAAACCCCTGGTTCTGGCACGGCACCCAAGCGCGGCTGAGCGGTTCCGGCCTGCCCGACCGCCCGTTGCGGCTCAGCTTCGGCTTTCGCGGCGATGATGGCGTGGTGGTCGCGCCCGACCCGGCCACCGGCTGGGCGCTGCTGCGCCGCACCGAGGCGCCCTGGCCAAGCCGCACCAAGCCCGATCTGGAGGGCAGCCCGCTGCTGATCCTCGATGGCGCCAGCCAGATCAGCCTGTCGGGCCCGCTGGCCAGCGGCGCCCCCGGCACCGGGCTGATCGCGCTGAGCGGC
>CAZPWV010000296.1:0-2279 GCA_964590825.1 uncultured Rhodobacter sp.
TGCACGCCGAGGGCCGCGCGGCGGTGCTGGTGACCGGGCATTTCGGCAATTACGACGCCTGGCGCGGCGGGCTTGTGGCCCGCGGATACCGGATCGGCGCGCTCTACCGGCCGATGAACAACCCGCTGTTCAACACCCGCTACGTTGCCGCCATCACCCGCGTGGCGGCGCCGCTCTTTGCCCGCGACAAACGCGGCATGGCACAGATGATGCGGCATCTGCGCGAGGGCGGCATGATTGGCCTGGCGATCGACCAATACATGCGCCGCGGTGCCGATCTGCGGTTTTTCGGCCAGACCGCCCGCACCGCGCTCTCGGCGGCGGAAATCGCGCTCAAGCATGAGGTGCCGCTGATCCCGATCTTTGCCACCCGGCAAGAGGACGGGCTGAGCTTTGTCATCGAGGTGGAAGCGCCGATTGCCCCCGCCACGCCCGAGGCGATGAGCCAGGCCTTCAACGATCGGCTGGAGGCCAGGGTGCGGGGGCGGATGGATCAGTGGTTCTGGATCCACCGGCGCTGGAAGGTGCGCTGAGCCGGCGCAAAGGCCCTTGCCCCCCAAACTTGCGGCACAATTCACTTTGGGCCGTGAATTATACGGAACATTTCCGTTATTGCCGGCAGATTTGCAATCCGGGGCACGGCCCCGGCCCGGCCGCTCAGCGCAGCCAGCCGGCGGCCACGATCTGCCCCGGCAGCGGCACCGATTTGCCCGGCAGCGCCGATTGCACGATCACCACCGCCGGTTCCTCGCCCTCGATCTGCGCGGTCAGCCGCAGCGGCGCCTGGCCATCCCATTCGGCAACCGCGTGCCAGGCGGTGACGACATTGGCGAAATCGAGCACCTGCCCGGCGTTTTCGCCACGCAGAATTTCAACCTGCGCCTGCGGCACATAGCGCACGATCTGCACCACCGTGCCCAGGTCCAGCGGCGGATTGGCGGCCAGATCGATCACATATTGCCCCGCCTGCCCCCCCGCCGAAACCGTCAGCGCCACCTTGGGCGGCATCGTGACCTCGCTGGCGATCAGCGCATCGATTTCGGCGCCGGAGGGGCTGGTCAGCGAATGATCCCCGCCCACGATCACCTGCGGCGTGTAAAGCGTGCGCGACCCGGCCGCCCGGACATAGGCCTTTTGCCGGGCGGTAAAGGCGGGCTGCGCAAAGGGGTCTTCCCAGCCCAGATAATCCCAGTAATCGACATGCAGCGACAGCGCCAACACCTCGGGGCGGCTGGCCAGTTCGGCCAAAAGCGCATCGGCGGGCGGACAGGCCGAACAGCCCTGCGAGGTGAACAGCTCGACCACCACCGGCGAAGGTTTGGCCACCGTGCCGGGGGCGATCAGCGCATTGGCCGCCGGTGCGGCAGCCCCCGGTGCAACCGGGGCGGCCAGCGCCTGATTGAGCGCGCGGTTGAGGTTTTCGATCAGCGAGGCACCGGGCCGCGATCCGGGCAGCGATCCGGGCGATGGCGCCGGAGTGGCGGGGTTGGGAGTGGCGGGGTTGGGCGCGGTCTGGCGGCTGGCTGCGGGGCTGGCTGCGGGGCTCTGCGCCTGCGCCGCAAGCGGGGCAAGCGCCACCGCGCCAAGGCTCAGCAGGCCAAGGGCCAGCCACCCCGCCGCAACTCCGCTTTTCCGAGCGGCACCAGAGATCATGCGTGCCATGCTGCCTCGCTTTGCTTCATCCTCTGACTAAGCCGCACCGCCGCCAAAGGCCAATCAAGGTTTTGCGATTTTGTCTCTTTCGCGGTCCGCGTTCCTTGACCTGACCCCGGCTTTGCCTGCGACGGATTTGCGCAGGGAGGGATTTCTGTGTGCAATGGTATACAAAATGCGATCCCCCCCCTTGATCGACTCTGCGCCTTGGGGCAGAAGGCAGGCAGCAAGACCATTTCAGCCATGGGAGGCCCCCCCAAATGACCGTTGTCACCGGCAAGGATACCGCCAAGACCCGCCGCCAGCTCAAGGTCGGCGACAAGAGCTATTCCTATTACTCGATCCCCGCCGCCGAGGCCGCGGGGCTGGGCGACTTCTCGAAGCTGCCGGCCTCGCTCAAGGTGGTGCTGGAAAACCTGCTGCGCTTTGAAGACGGCGGGTTTTCGGTTTCGGTCGAGGATATCAAGGCCTTTGGCGACTGGGCGAAGCTGGGCGGCAAGAACCCGCGCGAAATCAACTATCGCCCCGCCCGCGTCTTGATGCAGGATTTCACCGGCGTTCCGGCGGTGGTCGATCTGGCGGCGATGCGTGACGGTATCAAGGCGCTCGGGGGCGATGCGAAAAAG
>CAZPWV010000296.1:2289-2496 GCA_964590825.1 uncultured Rhodobacter sp.
CTGGTCATCGACCATTCGGTGATGATCGACGAATACGGCACCCCCCGCGCGTTTCAGAAAAACGTCGATCTGGAATACGAGCGCAACATGGAGCGCTACCAGTTCCTCAAATGGGGTCAGGGCGCGTTTGAAAACTTCCGCGTCGTGCCGCCGGGCACCGGCATCTGCCATCAGGTGAACGTCGAATATCTGGCGCAGACGGTCTGG
>CAZPWV010000297.1:0-1394 GCA_964590825.1 uncultured Rhodobacter sp.
GATGGCGGTGGCGCAAAGCGACGCGAGGGCGCTTTTGCTGGCCGATCCGGCGCTTGAAAGCGCACGGGGTCGGGCGGCGCGGAACCTGCTGTGGCTGACCGAACAGGACCGGGCCATCCGTTTGATCGACGTTGGTTAAAATGTTCCTAAAATGTTCTTTACTTTTCTGCGGCGATATGAAAACAAAGTAGCAACAGAAAGGGAGACACCGATGCGCCAGAGCCAGATCACGCTTGTTGCCCGCGAGAATGCAGAAATCCTGCAAGATGCGCTTGGGGCGCTGTCGCTTTGCATCACGTTTCTGGCGCTGCTGTTCCTGCCCGGCCTGTTCTGAGGATCATTCGTTCACTGCCTCGCGCTTTCGCGGCCTGCCTGTCCCCATAAGCGGCCGCCTGTCCCAAAGGGTTTACGCCCGGAAAGCGCAACTGCGCCGCCATCCCGACGGGTGGCGGCGTTTTTTTGCCTGTGAGGGCCGTCTCAGGGCGCGGTTTGGCGCAGTGCCGCCAGTGTCGCCTCGGGGGCCAGCAGGATCGAGGCATGGCGGTTGGGGTAATCGCGGGCGGCCTGCAAGACCTCGTAGCCCGCAAAGGGCGCTCGGGGCACCGGGCCGCCCTTGAGCATGGCGGCCAGATGGGCGCACAGCCCTGCCACCTCGGCCTCATCGCGCCCGATCACCGCCGCGCCAAAAATCGCTGCCGAGGCTTGCCCCAGCGCGCAGGCGTGAACCTGCTGGCTGAAGGCGCTGATCCGCCCCGCCTCCAGACAAAGCGCCACGCTGACTGTCGAGCCGCAGAGCGGCGCCCGTTTCTGGCCGTGGTGGCTGGCCCCGGTGAGCGGGGCCCCATGCGGAATATCGGCCGCAAGCGCCAGGATGCGCTGCGAATACAGCTTGAAAAGGTCGGTATCGCTCATGGCTTTCCCCTGCGGCCCATGCGCGATAGATAGAACCGGCAAGCCCCGGAGGAAAGCATGAGTTTCAACCCCGCCACGCTGAATTTTGATGCCAATGGCCTGATTCCGGCGATTGCGCAGGATCATGCCACGGGCGAGGTGCTGATGCTGGCCTGGATGAGTGCCGAAAGCCTGACCCTGACGCTGCAAAGCGGGCAGGTGACCTATTGGAGCCGGTCGCGTCAGGCGCTTTGGGCCAAGGGCGAGACCTCGGGCCATGTGCAGCGGCTGGTCGAGTTGCGGCTGGATTGCGACCGCGATTGTCTGCTGCTCATGGTCGATCAGGCGGGTCCGGCCTGCCATACCAACCGCCGGTCGTGTTTTTATACAGCGCTGCGGCAGGGCGAAGAGGTGGAGATCCTCACGCCGATGGGTTGAGCCCCAGCATCGCGCGGATATCGGCGGGGCTGGCGCCTTCGGCACGGTAGCGTGAGAGGGCTCTT
>CAZPWV010000297.1:1404-2492 GCA_964590825.1 uncultured Rhodobacter sp.
TTTCCGGCCTCATCTCGAATAAGCGTGTGATGACAATAGGTTGGGGTGGAAAGTTCAAGCAGGTTCTGCACCAGTACATGAATGCAGGTGGCGCTGAAAAGGTCTTCGCCACGGGTCACATGGGTGACCCCCTGCGCCGCATCGTCGAGCACCACGGCAAGATGATAGGAACAGCCCATGTCGCGCCGCGCCAGCACCACATCGCCGACTTCGGCGATCATTTGCGCGGCGCTGACGGGGTGGCGGCCGCAATGGCGCGGCCCGGTTTCGGTAAAGGTGAGGTCGCGGGCGGCATGGTCCATGCGCAGGCGCAGCGCCGCCTGTGGCAGGGGCTGGCCGGGGCGCGGGGCGCCGCTTTCGCGGCAGGTGCCAGGATAGATGATGCCATCGGGGCCGAGAGTCACCCCTTCCTGCGGCGCGGACGCCGCCTGTTCAATATCGCGCCGACGGCAGGAACAGGCAAACAGCAACCCATCTTTCCAAAGTTTTTCAAGAGCTTGCCGGTAAACGTGCAGGCGGTCGGATTGCCGCATCACGGGGCCGTCCCAACGCAGGCCGAGCCAGGCGAGATCGTCGAGGATCTGCGCCTCCCATTCGGGTTTGGCACGGGAACGGTCGATATCCTCGATGCGCAGCAAAAAACGGCCGCCCACCGCGCGGGCCATGTCATGCGCCAGGATCGCGCTATAGGCGTGGCCAAGATGAAGCGGTCCGGTGGGCGAGGGCGCAAACCGGGTAATCATCTTAGATTTGTCCTGCAAGCCATTGGCAAAAATACTCTTTTGCGCGGTCCGTATAGCCTTTGTAACGGTCTTTTCGGCCCTTGCGGCCCCCGCGTGCCGCCTCGAGCGGCGGAAACAGGCCAAAGTTCACGTTCATCGGCTGAAAGGTTTTTGCCACCGCACCGCCGGTGATGTGGTTCACCAGACTGCCCATGGCGGTTTCCATCGCCGGGGGCGGCAGGGTCGTGCCACGCAGGTCCGCCGCCGCCATCCGCCCCGCCAAAAGCCCCATGGCGGCGCTTTCCACATAACCTTCGACCCCGGTAATTTGCCCGGCAAAGCGGATATTGGGGCGCTTTTTCAGCC
>CAZPWV010000298.1:0-2483 GCA_964590825.1 uncultured Rhodobacter sp.
CAAGGCCGGCTCGATCACCTCGGTGCAGGCGATCTACGTTCCGGCCGACGACTTGACCGACCCTGCGCCGGCCACCTCGTTTGCCCACCTCGACGCCACCACCGTGCTCAGCCGTGCGATCTCGGAACTCGGCATCTACCCGGCCGTGGACCCGCTCGACAGCACCTCGCGGATCCTCGACCCGCAAGTGGTGGGCGAAGAGCACTACCTTACCGCCCGTGCGGTGCAGGGCATCCTGCAACGCTACAAGTCGCTGCAAGACATCATCGCCATTCTCGGCATGGACGAACTCAGCGAAGAAGACAAACTGACCGTGGCCCGCGCGCGGAAAATCCAGCGCTTCCTCAGCCAGCCCTTCGACGTGGCGAAAGTGTTCACCGGCTCGGATGGCGTTCAGGTGCCGATCGAAGACACCATCAAGTCGTTCAAGGCGGTTGTGGCGGGCGAATACGACCACCTGCCGGAAGCGGCCTTCTACATGGTTGGCGGCATCGATGACGTGATCGCGAAAGCGCAGCGCCTCGCCGCTGCGGCGTAAGGGGGGAACCCATGGCCGATACGATGCAGTTCGACCTCGTAAGCCCTGAACGGAAGCTCGCTTCCGTTCAGGCCCGCGAGGTTCGTATTCCGGGCGCCGATGGCGACCTGACGGCGATGCCGGGCCATGCGCCCACCATCACCACGCTGCGGCCGGGCATTTTGACCGTGGTCAGCGCCGAGGGCGCGGCCGATTACGCCGTGACCGGCGGCTTTGCCGAAATCTCGCCCGAGGGCGTGACGGTGCTGGCCGAGCGTGGCGTGCCCAAGGCCGAACTCGCCGCGGCGATCCATGCCGAGATGATGGCCGAGGCCAAGAAAGCCGTTGCGGTGGCGCATCCCACGGTGGCCGATGCCGCCGCCAAGATGCTCTCTGACATGGAAGCCCTTGGCACCCACATGTCGGTCTGAGCATCGCGCCCGACCGAAACCCAAAGCCCCGGCGCCGCCCGCGCCGGGGCTTTCTCATTGGGGCTTTCCTCTCTGCGCGGCTCGGCGTAGCTTGGAAAAATTCAGGCTAGGCAACGCGGTAACCAGTCATGCAGAAACTTTCCTCCACGCGCGTCGGCATTGCGCAGGGCTCGCTGGTATTGTTTTCCGATTATCAGGACGGCGGTCTGATGTGGACCGGCGAAGGCCCGCGTGAGCTGCGGCGGGTGGTGCTGTTCGACGAACCCTTCCGCGAGGCCCCGGCGGTGCAGGTGTCGCTGTCGATGTGGGACATCGACCAGAAACACAACGGCCGGATGGATATTTCCGCCGACACGGTCACCGCCCAGGGCTTTGTGATCGTCTTTCGCACCTGGGGCGATACCCGCGTGGCCCGCGTCCGTGCCGACTGGCTGGCGATTGGTGGGGTGGGTAATGAGGATGACTGGGAGGTGCTGTGAGGGGCATAGACCCCGCGCAGGTCCGAGTAATCGAAACCGCGTCTGGTGTGGCTTTTGTGTGGGCTATCGCCCTTTGCAACGGATCGCCTCAGGCCGCGGCCCGGCTCGCCTCGATCATCGTTCAAAGCCTGCGGCAGAGCCGGTTTGCTTCCGCTTCGGTTTCGATCCCGGCAATGCCGGTTTGCTCTCCGTTCGGCAAACGGATCAGCACCGAATAGTCGTCGGGGCCTTCCGAATGGGTCGCCCGATAAACCCATGCGGTTTTCAGTGCGCCGATGGGTAGGGTGAAAGTTTCATGCCGCATCAGCCCGTAGCGGGTGAGTGTGGCCAGGCCGCTCGCCGGATCGAAGCGCAGGTCGAAGGTGGGGGCGCGGGCAAAGCGCAGAATCACCAGCCCGGCGATGGCAAAGGCAGCGATGATTGCGGCGCCGAGCAAGAGGGCAAGGGTTTCGGTTTGCGGGCGCAGCAGGGCAGGGCCAAGGAACAGTCCTGGCAGCACAAGCGCGGCGGGCGCCATCACGAACAAAGCCGCGCGGATGAACCGCGGCATCGGCCCGCTCTTGCTTTCGATAATGCTCAGGTCGTCGCTCAAGACACGCTCCGTTTGGCGCAGGATGCTGTGCGAATGAGACCGCTTTGTGAAGGCTTCGGGTCATGACGGTGCAACGACCCAAGCTGATGGCCAAAGCAAAAGGGCGCCCCTGGGGGCGCCCTTTCCGTTCCCTGGCGGGGCGGGGTGATTACATCATCCCGTCCATGCCGCCCATGCCGCCCATGCCGCCGCCGGCGGGGGCTTTGGGTTCGGGTTTTTCGGCAATCATGCACTCGGTGGTGATGAGCAGGCCCGCCACCGAAGCGGCGTCTTCCAGCGCGGTGCGGGTCACCTTGGCCGGGTCGATCACGCCGAACTTGAACATGTCGCCATATTCTTCGGTCTGCGCGTTGAAGCCAAAGGCCAGATCGGAGGATTCGCGCACCTTGCCGGCCACCACGGCGCCATCGACGCCGGCGTTTTCGGCGATCTGGCGCATCGGAGCTTCCAGCGCGCGACGGACG
>CAZPWV010000299.1:0-2480 GCA_964590825.1 uncultured Rhodobacter sp.
ATGGCCTATATCCGCGCGCTTGAGGTGGCGACCTTCTACTTCATGTTCCAGCTCGCCCCGGTGGGCTCGGTGGCGCATATCCAGGTCTGCGGCACCACAAGCTGCATGATCTGCGGCGCCGAAGACCTCATCAAGGTCTGCAAGGAAAAGATCGCCCCCCATGCGTTCGAGATTTCGGCGGATGGCAAGTTTTCCTGGGAAGAGGTCGAATGCCTGGGCGCCTGCGCCAATGCGCCGATGGCGCAGATCGGCAAGGATTATTACGAAGACCTGACCGAGGTCGCGCTGGCCAAGCTGATCGACGAGATGGCGGCGGGCGCCACGCCCAGGGCGGGCTCGCAGACCGGGCGGTTTTCCTCGGAGCCGGCCACGGGGCTGACCTCCTGCACCGCCACGCCCGGCGCGGCAGAAGCGCATAACGGCTCGGTCAGCCGCGCGGTGACGATTGGTGACAGCATCAAGCGCATTGACGGCGCCGAAGTCGTGCTGAGCGCGCCCTGGCAGATGGGCGGGCAGACCGCGCCGATCGGCATCATGGGCACCGGCGGCGCGGCGCGTCCGAAATCGGCGGTGCAGCAGGCGGCGGCGGTGCAACAGGCGGCGGTGAAGGCGGCGCCCAAGGCCACCGCGACAGCCAGCCCGAAAGCAGGGGCTGCGACGGCGGAGGCCCCGAAAGCCACAGAAAAGGCTGCCGAGAAGGCCGCAGAAAAAGCTGTCGCGAAAGCCGCCCCGAAGGCCGCTTTGGCCGATCTGCCGGCGGGCGCGGCAAGCCAGCCCGAGGCGCTGGCCGCGCCGCGCGGCGGACAGGGTGATGACCTGAAGCTGATCGAGGGCATCGGCCCGGTGCTGGAACAGCTCTGCCACGGGCTGGGCATCTTCCACTTTGACCAGATCGCCTCCTGGGGCGCGGCGGAAGTGGCCTGGATGGATGGCAACCTCAAGGGGTTCCGTGGCCGGGTCAGCCGCGACAAATGGGTGGCGCAGGCGAAAATCATTGTCACCGAGGGGATCGAACGGTTCCTCGAACGGGCAAAAACCAACGATTACTGAGGCCAGATTGGTGCAAGCCCCCCTCGCGTGACGACGCAGGCGGGGCCGGACGGGACGAGGGAAGGAGAGGCGAATGTCGAATTATGACAGCGGATGCCGGCAAAAGGCATGGATCGGGGGCGCGGCCTTTGGGGTCTTTGTGTTCCTGTTTCTCTGGGCGGTCAGCCACGCAGGCTTTGCGGCGGCGGCGCTTTTGGGGCTGCTGACCTTCGGCATTCTGGGCGCAATCTTCGTCTGGGCCTTTTGCACGGGGTCGGGCATCGCCTTTGAGGCGCCGAAACCGGCGCAGGTTCCGGCGGCGGCGATGATGCCCTCGGCCCCCCCCGCCGCCCCTAAAGCTGCCGCCCCCAAAGCGGCCGCCCCCAACGCTGCCGCCAGTGCGGCCCCCGCGCCGGTTGCTGCCGCGCCGGCCCCCGCGCCGGTTGCTGCTGCGCCGGCTGCCGCGCCAGTCGCGCCGCCCGCTGCGGTGATGGCCCCGGTTGCCGCTGCCCCCGCTGCGGCTGCCCCCGATGCCGCTGTCAAGGCCGCACGCCGCAAGGCCCGCGCCGAAAAGGCTGCTACCGAAAAGGCTGCTACCCAAAAAGCTGGGGCCGAAAAGGCGGCTGCTCCGGCCGCTGCCAGCGCCCCGGTGACCGCCGCCGATGAAGCCGCCGCCAAGGCCGCGCGACGCAAGGCCCGCGCCGAAAAGGCCGCCGCCGCCGAATCTGCCGCCGCCGAAGCTGCGCCTGCCGAGGCGGGGGCAAAGCCGAAAGGGCTGAAGGCCCCGCGCAAGGGCGGCGCCGACGATCTCAAGCTGATCGAGGGCATCGGCCCGGCGCTGGAGGCCCGCCTGCACGACTGGGGCATTTTCCACTTTGACCAGATCGCCGCCTGGGGCGTCGCGGACGTGGCTTATGCCGACAACAATGTGCCGCGCTTCAAGGGCCGCGCCTCGCGCGACAAATGGGTGGCGCAGGCCAAAATCATCGTTGCGGAGGGCGTCGAGGCCTTCCTCGAACGGGCAAAGACGAACGATTACTGAGGCTTGGCCTTGGATGAGACAAGACAAGCGCTGGCCGGGCAGGCCCGACCGGCGCGACGGCCAGCACAGGGCCAAGTGAGGGAAACGACATGCTGAAAGATCAAGACCGGATCTTTACCAACATCTACGGGATGCACGACCGCTCGCTGAAAGGCGCGATGGCGCGGGGCCATTGGGATGGCACGGCCGCCATTCTGGCCAATGGCCGCGACTGGATCATCGATCAGGTCAAGGCCTCGGGGCTGCGCGGCCGCGGCGGCGCGGGCTTCCCCACCGGGCTGAAATGGTCGTTCATGCCCAAGCAATCCGATGGCCGCCCGGCCTATCTGGTGGTGAACGCCGACGAATCCGAACCCGGCACCTGCAAGGACCGCGAAATCATGCGCCACGACCCGCATACGCTGGTCGA
>CAZPWV010000300.1:0-247 GCA_964590825.1 uncultured Rhodobacter sp.
TGATCCGCAAGCTGCGCCGCGCTGCGGGGGCGGGGGTGGGGGCGGGGCCGCACAGCGCCACGCCGGAGGAAGAAAAATGACCGAAGCGGCCTACAACTTTGCCTATCTGGACGAAAGCACCAAGCGGATGATCCGCCGCGCGCTGCTCAAGGGGCTGGCCATTCCCGGCTATCAGGTGCCGTTCGCCTCGCGCGAAATGCCGATGCCCTATGGCTGGGGCACGGGCGGCGTGCAGGTGACGGCCGCC
>CAZPWV010000300.1:257-2184 GCA_964590825.1 uncultured Rhodobacter sp.
GCGACGGAGGAAATGCTGCGCATCGCGATCAGGCACCGGCCGCACGCCGCCTGTCTGGTGCCCGAGGATGTGCTCAAGGTCATCGATCAGGGCGCCGATGACACAACGAACGCGGTCTCGATCCGGCGCTTCTTTCAGCGCACGGCGGGGGTGGCGGTGAGCGGCCACACCGCCGAGGCAACGCTGATCCAGACCCGCCACCGCATCCCCGAAGAGCCGCTCGGCGAGGGGCAGATCCTGGTCTATCAGGTGCCGATCCCCGAACCGCTGCGCTTTCTGGAGCCGCGCGAAAGCGAAACCCGCAAGATGCATGCGCTGGAGGAATACGGGCTGATGCATGTGAAGCTTTACGAAGACATCGCCCGGCATGGCGCGATTGCCACCTCTTATGCCTATCCGGTCAAGGTCGAGGGGCGCTATGTGATGGACCCCTCGCCGATTCCGAAATTCGACAACCCCAAGCTCGGGGGCAATGCCGCGATCCAGCTTTTCGGGGCCGGGCGCGAAAGCCGCATCTACGCGCTGCCGCCCTACAGCCGCGCGGTGAGCCTTGATTTCGACGATCACCCGTTCGAGCCCTCAAAAGCCGATGCCGCCTGCGATCTGTGTGGCGCCAGCGCAAGCTACCTTGACGAGGTGATGACCGACGATGCCGGCAGCCGGATGTTTTGCTGTTCGGACACCGATTATTGCGCCACGCGCCGGGCCGAGGGGCACCGCGGGCGCCTCAGCCCCGAGGAGGCCGAATGATGGAGGGGGCGGATTTGAGTATTTTGGCCAAGAAGAAGCCGGAAAATCAGGTCGCAGGCGCGCCGCTGCTTTTGGTCGAAGATCTGGAAAAGCGCTATGGCGCGCGGATCGGCTGCACCGGTGTCAGCTTTGATCTTTACCCCGGCGAGGTGCTGGGGATTGTCGGCGAAAGCGGCTCGGGCAAATCGACGCTGCTTTCGTGCCTGGCCGGCCATCTGGCCGCCGACGCGGGGCGCATTTTCTACCGTGGCCGCGATACCCGCGCCATGAGCGAGCCCGAACGGCGGGTGCTTGGCCGCACCGAATGGGCCTATGTGCATCAAAACCCGCGCGACGGGCTGCGCATGGGGGTCACGGCGGGGGCCAATGTGGGCGAGCGGCTGATGGCGGTGGGGGCGCGGCATTACGGCGCCATTCGCGCCTCGGCGACCGACTGGCTGGGCCGGGTGGAGATCGAGCCGGGGCGTATCGACGACCGGCCGCGCCAGTTCTCGGGCGGGATGCAGCAGCGGTTGCAGATTGCCCGCAACCTGGTCACCGGGCCGCGGCTGGTGTTCATGGACGAGCCGACGGGGGGGCTGGATGTGTCGGTGCAGGCGCGGCTTTTGGACCTTCTGCGCGGCCTTGTGCGCGAGATGGGGCTGGCGGTCATCATCGTCACGCATGATCTGGCCGTGGCGCGGCTGCTGGCCGATCGGCTGATGGTGATGAAAGAGGGCAAGGTGATCGAGGCGGGGCTGACCGATCAGGTGCTTGACGACCCGCAGGCCGCCTATACGCAGCTGCTTGTTTCCTCGGTGTTGCAGGTATGAACGGGCAAACGAAAGAGCAACAGAGGGCCGCGCCCGGCCTGGGGGGCGGGTCGGGCAAGAATATCGGAACCAGACCATGATCCAGATCGACAACCTTTGCAAATCCTTCACCCTCTACAATCAGGGCGGCACAGTCATTCCGGTGATGGAGGGGGCATCGCTTCATGTCGCGCCGGGCGAATGCGTGGCGCTGACCGGCCAGTCGGGGGCGGGCAAATCCACCCTGATGCGGATGATCTGGGGCAATTACCTGGCCGCCTCGGGGCGTGTCCTCGTGGGCGGGCTGGATGTCGCCCGTGCCACGCCGCGCGAAATCATCGCGCTGCGCCGTGACCGGCTGGGCTATGTCAGCCAGTTTTTGCGGG
>CAZPWV010000300.1:2194-2451 GCA_964590825.1 uncultured Rhodobacter sp.
ACGCTGCGCGTGGTGGCCGAGCCGCTTTTCGCTTTGGGCCAGCCCGAGCCGCAGGCGCTGGCGCGGGCCGAGGAGCTCTTGCGCCTGCTCAACATTCCCGAGCGGCTCTGGAGCCTCTCGCCCACCACGTTTTCCGGCGGAGAGCAGCAGCGGGTCAATATTGCGCGCGGCTTTGCCCACCCCTACCCGGCGCTTCTGCTTGACGAGCCCACCGCCTCGCTGGACGCGAAGAACCGCGAGGTGGTGCTAGGGCTGAT
>CAZPWV010000301.1:0-724 GCA_964590825.1 uncultured Rhodobacter sp.
GACAGAGCTATTGACGCGTGTTTGAGTCAAATGAACCGCGGTTCGTTCGGATCAGATCGGCCTCTTCAAAAACCTTCGCCTCAGCGCACCCGCTCCATCAGCGCATCTTTCAGCCTGCAATCGCGGATCACATCGGGGCCGCATTTGCGCGGTGTCAGGTCTTTCGTCAGGCAGATCCGGGCCTCCTGAATCCGCCCCTCGGCGCAGGTGATGGTGATCTGCTCGCGTTTCAGCCCCGGATTGGCCTCGAGGAACGCGTCTTCGACCACAGTGGCCGGAAGTTCGACGGTTCGCCCAAGGTTGCGGAAAACCTGGGGTATGGCAATGCTTTCATAGGCTTGCCTTGCGGCTTCATAATAGGCGCTGGCCGAAAGCCCGGCGCAGCGGCCATGTTTTTTCCACTGATACCAGGCCACCCCATCCGACCCCATGATGTCCTCCATCGCCGCCGACTGGCTGCGCGAGGGGTCGCGCTCGACAGTGCGGCAATAGCTTGGGTAGCCATCTTCATATTGTGGCCAAAGCCCGTGCAGCACGAAATGGGCATCGTTTCGCGGGTCGCATTGCGCGGCCCCGCGCCCGGCGCCATCGGTGGCGCACCAGGTGGGCGACCACGACAGCGAAAGCACATAATAGTCGAAATCCCCCGCCCGTTCGCCCTCGGCCCAGACCGGTGCGGCCAAAGCCAGCATGGCCGCAAACGCCAGATGTTTCATTTTCTCTT
>CAZPWV010000301.1:734-2443 GCA_964590825.1 uncultured Rhodobacter sp.
CTCTTTCCTCCGCGCGGTTTCGGCACTATATCAGGCGCAATTCCCCACCAGAAATGGACCGCGGCCGGGGGGAACCCAAGGCCGCAGCCGGTTTCTCGGCTCGGGAGAGATTTGTAAAGGATGGCTCCGATGACGAACAAGCCCCTGATGGCAAAGGCCACCGCTGTGTGGCTGGTGGACAATACCACGCTTACCTTCAAGCAAGTCGCCGATTTCTGCGGAATGCACGAACTCGAGGTGCAGGGCATTGCCGATGGCGATGTGGCGGTGGGGGTGAAGGGCTTTGACCCGATCGCGTCGAACCAGCTTGATGCGCGCGAAATCGAAAAGGGCGAGAAAGACCCGCTCTACAAGCTGCGGCTCAAGTTCAACGCCGCCTCGGTGGGCGAAGACAAGCGCCGTGGCCCGCGCTACACGCCGCTCTCCAAACGGCAAGACCGGCCCAACGCCATTCTGTGGCTGGTCAAGTTTCACCCCGAACTGGCCGATGCGCAGATTGCGCGGCTGGTCGGCACCACCAAGCCGACGATCGCCTCGATCCGCGAGCGCACGCATTGGAACATCCAGAGCATGACCGCCATCGACCCGGTGGCGCTGGGCCTGTGCCGGCAGTCGGAGCTGGACGGCGAAGTGCAGAAAGCCGCGAAGAAACGCGCCGCCGATGGCGTGATGAGCGATGACGAGCGGCGCAAGCTGGTCTCGACCGAGCAGAGCCTTGGCATGGGCACCGAGCCGCGGATGCCTGCGGGCATTGCCGGGCTTGAAGGCTATGGCCAAGAGCCCGAGGACAAGCATGATCCGAAGGATTATTCGGATGCCGACAGCTTCTTCAACCTGCCGCAGGGCGATGACGACGAAGACGACGAGGATGACGATCACCGCCGTTGATCCCGTCCGCGACCGGCAAGAATGGCAAAGGGCCTCCCGCGGGAGGCCCTTTTCGTTTGCGCCAGTTCGCTTTCGGGGGCGAGGGTGGACGCCCTCGCGGCGGTCTCAGACCGAAAGGCAGATGTATTTCATCTCCAGATAATCCTCGGTGCCGTGGTGGCTGCCCTCGCGGCCAAGCCCCGATTGCTTGACCCCGCCAAACGGCGCCACCTCGGTCGAGATGATGCCGGTGTTCACACCGACGATGCCGTATTCGAGCCCCTCCTGCACGCGGGTGATTCGGCCAATGTCGCGGGCATAGAAATACGAGGCGAGGCCAAAGATCGTGGCATTGGCCTTTTCGATCACCTCCTGCTCGGTGTCGAATTTGAACAGCGGCGCCACCGGGCCAAAGGTTTCCTCGGTGGCCACTTTCATCTCCTGCGTCACGCCGGTGACCACCGTGGGCTGAAAGAAGGTGCCGCCCAGCGCATGGCGGGCGCCGCCGGTGACCACCTTGCCGCCCCCCGCGATGACATCGGCAATATGCTCTTCGACCTTTTCCACCGCATCGGCCGAGATCAGCGGCCCGGTGGTGATGCCGGCTTCCAGCCCGTCGCCGACGTTCAGCTTGGCCACGGCGGCGGCCAGTTTCGCGGCAAAGGCATCATAGACCCCGGCCTGCACATAAAGCCGGTTGGCGCAGACGCAGGTTTGCCCGTTGTTGCGGAATTTCGACATCATCGCGCCTTCGACGGCGGCGTCGAGATCGGCATCGTCAAAGACAATGAAGGGCGCGTTGCCGCCCAGTTCCATCGAGCATTTCATCACCTGATCGGCGG
>CAZPWV010000302.1:0-2401 GCA_964590825.1 uncultured Rhodobacter sp.
CGGACCACGACCGGATCGAGACCACCATCACCGCAATTGCCGCCGCTCCGGGCTGAGTCCCCAACCTCACCCGCCAACCTCACCCGCCAACCTCACCCGCCAGCCTCACCCCACCACTCTCCCCGGTTCGGGCGCAATTTCCGCCCTGCCGGTTGCGGAGTTTTCGGGCAGGGGCGGCAAAGGCCTCCGGCATGTCGCTTGTCGCCTTGATTTCGGCGGCGGAACAGGCCACGCTCCCGTGATGCCCGGCCAATCCAACGCGCGGGGCAATCCGACAAGAACGCACAGGACAGGGAGTCCGAACATGTCAACTGCCCGCAATCTTCCCAAGGCGACGCTTCTGGCCGCGCTTCTGGCCTGCACCGCGCCGGCCGCGCTTCTGGCCGAGACCCCGGCCGATACGCTGGTCATGGCCGATGCCATCGACGATATCGTTTCCATCGACCCGGCCGAAGCCTTTGAATTTTCAGGCACCGATCTGAACAACAACACCTATGACACGCTGGTCGAGCTGGACCCGACCAAGCCGGGTGAGCTGGTTCCCGGTCTGGCCGAGAGCTGGTCTTTGGCCGAGGATGGCGTGACCTACGCGTTCAAGATGAAACCGGGGGTTACCTTTTCCTCGGGCAACCCGGTCACCGCCGAGGATGCCGCGCTGTCGCTGCGCCGGGTTGTCATGCTCGACAAATCCCCCGCCTTCATCCTGACCCAGTTCGGCCTGAGCAAGGAAAACATCGAGCAGACCGTGACCTTTGACGGCGACACGGTGACGATCAAGACCGACAAGCCCTATGCGCCGAGCTTTGTCTACAACTGCCTGACCGCTGGCGTGGCCAATATCGTCGATATGAAGACGGTGATGGCCAACGAGGTGAACGGCGACATGGGCAATGAATGGCTCAAGTCGAATTCCGCCGGCACCGGGGCCTATGTGCTGAAAAGCTTCAAGCCGAACGAGGGCTATATTCTCGAGGCGCGGGCGGGGCATTGGCGCGGCGATGCGCCGATCAAGAACGTGCTGATGCGCCATATTCCCGAAGGCGCCACGCAGCGGCTGCTGATCGAAAAGGGCGACATCGACATTGGCCGCGAAATGACCCCCACCGATGTGGCAGGGGAACCCCGATATCGTGGTGCAAAACGATGTCGGCGGGCAGCTTTACTATCTGGCGATGAACCAGAAGAAAGCCGAACTGGCCAACCCCAAGGTGCTGGAGGCGATGCGCTGGGGGGTCGATTACGCCGGCATGACCAGCACCCTGCTCAAGGGGCAATGGGTGGTGCATCAGGCCTTCCTGCCCAAGGGCTTCCTCGGGGCGCTCGACGATACGCCCTATAGCCTTGATCTGGAAAAGGCCAAGGCGCTGATGGCGGACTCCGGGGTGAGCCTGCCGCTTGAGGTGTCGTTCACCGTGCGCAACGTGCAAGAGCGGATGGATATCGCGCAGTCGATCCAGAACACCTTTGGCCAGATCGGCATCAACGTCACGCTGGATGTGGGCGATGGCAAGCAGGTGCTGGAAAAATACCGTGCCCGCCAGCACGAGATCACCTTGCAGACCTGGGGCCCGGATTACCCCGATCCGCAGACCAATGCCTCGACCTTTGCGATCAACCCCGACAATACCGATGAGGCCAAGGCCACCGGCTATCTGGCCTGGCGCACCGCCTGGGATCCGGGTGTGATGGGGGCGCAGGCCGAGGCCGCCGTTGCCGAGCCCGATACCGCCAAGCGCGCCGCGATGTATGAAGAGATGCAGCGGGTCCACCGCGACACCTCGGCGTTCGTGGTGATGTTCCAGATGGCCGGATATCCTGCGGGCCAATGTCAAGGGCTTCCATGCCGGTGGCGCCACCGATTCGGCCAGCTACTGGACGGTGACGAAGTAAGTCATTCCCGCCGCGCCCTGTCCGGGGCGCGGCGGGAGCCGTGCCATGAGCCTGACCGAAACACCCCCCGCCCCGTCCTCGCGCCTGCCCGGCCTGTTGCGCCAGCTTGCCGGGGGTCTTGTTACCCTTGCCATCACGCTTCTGGGCCTGTTGCTGGTCACCTTCGTGATCGGTCGGGTCGTGCCGATCGATCCGGTGCTGTCGATCGTCGGCGAACGCGCCACCGCCGCGCAATACGATGCGGTGCGCCTGTCGCTGGGGCTGGACGAACCGCTCTGGCGGCAGTTCCTCATCTATGTGGCCGATGCGGTGCAGGGCGATCTGGGCCAGTCGATCCGCACCCGGCAGCCGGTGGTCGAGGAAATCGCCCGCTATTTCCCCGCCACGCTGGAACTGGCGACGCTCGGCACGCTGATCGGTGTGCTGCTGGGGGTGCCGGCGGGGGTGCTGGCGGCCACCCGCCCCGGCACGCTGGCCGATCAGCTGGTGCGGCTGGTCGGGTTGGTGGGCT
>CAZPWV010000303.1:0-2357 GCA_964590825.1 uncultured Rhodobacter sp.
GGGCCAGAGCCCAGAAGCCGCAGGTCGTTGGCGATCTTGAAGAGGCTCGCCGCCACCGTTTTCAGCGCCCCCGAAAACATCACCATGGCGTCATGCGCCGCCAGCGCCTCGAACTTGTTCGGCGCAGTGACAAAGGGCAGGCCGGTGATTTCGGCGATTTGCGCCGCAATGCGGGTATCCCAGCCGACGCGGGTGTTCAGCCCGGTGCCGACGGCGGTGCCGCCCTGCGCCAGTTCGTAAATATGCGGCAGGCACATCTTCACCCGCTCGATGCCGCGCTCCACCTGCTTGGCATAGCCCGAAAACTCCTGCCCCAGCGTCAGCGGTGTGGCGTCTTGCGTATGGGTGCGGCCGATCTTGATGATGTCCTTGAACTCTTCCGATTTCGCGGCAAGCGCCCGGTGCAGCTTTTCAAGGCCGGGGATCAGCACATCGCGCGCCAGCATGGCAATGGCCACATGCATGGCGGTGGGGAAGGTGTCGTTCGAGCTTTGCCCCATGTTCACATGGTCGTTCGGATGCACGGGCTTTTTCGAGCCCATCACGCCGCCCAACATTTCAATGGCGCGGTTCGAGATCACCTCGTTGGCGTTCATGTTGCTTTGCGTGCCCGAGCCGGTCTGCCACACCACCAGCGGGAAGTTGTCGTCAAACTTGCCCTCGATCACTTCCGTGGCGGCGGCGGCGATGGCATCGGCCAGCTCGGGGGCCATGTCGCCCTGCGCCTTGTTCACCAGCGCGGCGGCCTTCTTGATGACCCCCAGCGCGCGGATGATCGGCACCGGCTGGCGCTCCCAGCCGATCGGGAAATTGATGACCGAGCGCTGCGTCTGCGCGCCCCAGTATTTGTCGGCGGGCACGTCAAGCGGGCCGAAGCTGTCGGTTTCGGTGCGGGTATTGGGGCGGGTATTGGGGCGGGTTGCGGTCATCGTGGGCCTCCGGGAATGCGCAAAACCAGTCCCCGGCGTCATAGAGGGGCGGCGGGGCTTTGGCAATCGGTATGCGAATGTATACAGGTGAGGGCGCCTATTTGCGCCACTGATCGAGGCTGACCACCTCGCCCGCACCCCGCGCCGGCGCGGCATCATCCTCTTCGTCCGCGTCGTCGTCTTCGTCCTCCTCCTCGTCGGAGTCCTGCGTTTCAAAGCGCAGGCCGAATTCGACCGAGGGATCGACAAAGGTCTGCACCGCGTCGAAGGGAATATAAAGCGGCTCGGGGTTGTTGCCGAAGTTGAGCGTGATCGCAAAGCCCTCGTCGGTCACCTTCAGCCCGTCGAACCAATGCTGGATCACCACCGTCATCTCCTCGGGGTAGCGGGCCTTCAGCCAATCGGCCATTTCCACCTTGGGCGCGCGGGTGTCGAAAGTGATGAAAAAATGATGCGCCCCCGGCAGCCCATGTTCGGACACATCGGTCAGCACGGTCTGAATCAGCCCGCGCATGGCACGATGCATGAGGGTGCCGTAATCGATCGAACGCGTCATGAGAGGCCCTTTCCTTTGCGCCCAGCATAAGGGATTCGGGCGCCAAGGGAAGGGGGGGAGAGGGTGGAGCGGATCGGATCGGGGCGAGTGGACCGGGGCGGGGAATGGGGGCGCGGCGCGGCGCCCCGCCCTTCAGCCAAGCTGGTTGCCCATCAGGCACAGCGCCATCGTATCGGCGGGAAGGCCGCCGATCTGTTCGAAGAAACTCAACATGTCGGTGTGGTTATAGGCCTCGGCGATGCGCCCGCCCTGAAACCGCACGGCGATCTGGCCGGTGACATCGACCGGCGCGAGGGTCTGCGCCGAGCGCGCCTGAAAGCGGATCAGCGCCCAAAGCCAATCCTCGGTCTCGATATGGCGCAGCACCTCGAACGCGGGTTCCGCCACCAAGCGCATCAGCGCGGGAACCAGTTCGGCAAAATCGGCGGGCCGCAGATCAAGGCCGGGCATCACCCCCGCCGCCTGCACATCGGGGGTGAAATACGCCCCGATCGCCGCCAGATCGCCGCCGATCCAGACCCGATCATACCAGTCTTGCAAGATTTGAAGTTTCGTCATGCTGCCCTCTTCGTCGCGATGGGGGCAGCCTGCCCGCAGAGCGTTGAAACGCGGTTAACGGCCTGGGGTGACGCCACGGAATGGGGGGGAGGAGGTGCCGGATTCTGTTGCCAGGCTCCGGCGGGCCCCGCCTTGCGCGGCTAAGCGCAAGGGCTTGGTTTCGGCGACTCGAACTGCTTACGCAGCCAGAGCCATTGCCGGAGCACGGTTGTCATTGGCAACTGTACAATTTGCACCGATGACGGTGGTAGCTCACCGAGACAAAGCAAACAGCTTTAGACGTTCGTCGATCCTGTTTCGGCCCCATTCGCCCC
>CAZPWV010000304.1:0-2325 GCA_964590825.1 uncultured Rhodobacter sp.
TTTCGCCCATCAGATCATCGATTTGATGGCGCCGACGAATTTTCTGGCCACCAACCCCGATGCGCTTGAACGTGCGGTGCAGACCGAGGGCGAAAGCCTGGTGAAAGGGTTGGAAAACCTCGTGCGCGACATCGAGGAGAACAAGGGCGATCTGGTCATCACGCTTTCCGACAAGAACGCCTTTGCCGTGGGCCAGAACATCGGCACCGCCGAGGGGGCGGTGGTCTGGCGCAACCGGCTTTTCGAATTGATCCAGTACAAACCCAGCACCGAAAAGGTGCACAAGACTCCGCTTGTCATCTTTCCGCCCTGGATCAACAAGTTCTACATTCTCGATCTGAAACCCGCCAACAGCCTGATCCGCTGGATCGTCGATCAGGGCTTCACGCTGTTTGTGGTCAGCTGGAAAAACCCCGATGCCTCCTATGCCGATGTCGGCATGGATACCTATGTGACCGAAGGCTATCTTGAGGCCATCGCGCAGGCCAAGGCGATCACCGGCGAGAAAAAGGTCAATGCGGTGGGCTATTGCATCGCCGGCACCACGCTGTCGCTCACCCTGTCGCTGCTGGCCAAGCGCAAGGACAAGTCGATCAATTCGGCCACCTTCTTCACCACGCTGACCGATTTTTCCGATCAGGGCGAGTTTACCGCCTTTCTGCAAGACGATTTCGTCGATGGGATCGAGGCGCAATGCCAGGCTGATGGCGTGCTGAGTTCCTATTTCATGACCCGCACCTTCAGCTTTTTGCGGGCCAATGACCTGATCTATTCCCCCGCCATCCGCAGCTACATGATGGGCGAGGCGCCGCCGGCCTTTGACCTGCTGTATTGGAACGGCGACAGCACCAACCTGCCTGGCCGCATGGCGGTGGAATATCTGCGCGGCTTGTGCCAGGCTGACAGTTTCACCGGCAAGGGCTTGGCGCTTCTGGGAGAGGTGCTGCGGGTCTCCGATGTGAAGGTGCCGCTTTGCGCCATCGCCTGCGAGACCGACCATATCGCGCCCTGGGTGTCCAGCTTCAGCGGGGTGGCGCAGATGGGCTCCGAGGACAAGACCTTCATCCTCTCCGAATCGGGCCATATCGCGGGAATCGTCAACCCGCCCGGCAAGGACAAATATGGCCATTACACCTCGGATGCGCCGCTTGCCGAGCCACGGGCCTGGAAGGCCGGGGCCGCGTATCACAAGGGCAGTTGGTGGCCGCGCTGGGGGGCGTGGCTGGCGGAGCGTTCGGGCAAGATGGTCCCTGCCCGCGTTCCCGGCGATGCGGCGCATCCGGTGCTGGCGCCGGCGCCGGGCACCTATGTGCGCGAAGTCGTCAAGCTCTGATGCGCCTTGGCGGGGTGGGGCGAAGCCGCGTTGCCCGCCGTGCCCCGCTGCGGATTGTGAATTTTCTGCAACGCAGCAATATCCTCTTGAAATGCTGCGCTGCGGCATGTATATGACGTGGGGTAAGCAAACGGGCCCCGCCATACCCCACCGGGCCCCCCCTCAGGATCGGATCAGGACCATGGCCAAAGCCCAAGATTTCACCAAAGTCGTGCAAGACATGATGGCGTCGCTGCCGATGGATGCCTCGAAATTCCAGGATGCGTTCAAGGCGCAGGCCGCGCTGGGCGAAAAGATGACCAAGGTCGCCCTCGATGCCGCCGAAAAATCGACCGAGCTGAGCTCGAAATGGGCCAAGGACGCGCTGACCAAGGTCGGCACCCTGGCCAAAACCAAGGAAGAGCCCGCCGATTACGCCAAAGCCGTGAGCGATTTCGCCTCGGCCGCCGCCGAAATGGCCGCTGAAAACCTGGCCGCCTTTGCCGAAATCGCGAAGAAGGTGCAGATGGAAACGGTCGAGCTGATGCTGGCCGCCGGCAAGGACGCTTCGGAAGAAGCCACCGCCGCGGTGAAGAAAGCGACCGAAGAAGTGACCGCCGCCGCGAAAAAAGCGACCGCTGCGAAGTAAGTTCCTCCTGCGGTCCGGCCACCTCCTCCTCCCGGCCGGACACGCACTTCCTGGGCGCACCTCGGTGCGCCCTTTTCTTTTGTTGCTTTTGCGGCGGCGCGGCTTAATCATTGCTGCGCCGCTTATAAAAACACCTGGGAGGATACCATGGCCGATGAGGCGAAACCCTTGCTCATCAAGCGTTACGCGAGTCGCAGGCTCTACAATACCGAGACCAGCGATTATGTGACGCTGGAGGATATCGCCTCGTTCATCCGCGCCGGCCGCGAGGTGCAGATCATCGATCTGAAATCCGGCGACGACCTGACCCGGCAATATCTGCTGCAGATCATCGCCGAACATGAAAGCCGGGGCGAAAGCGTCC
>CAZPWV010000305.1:0-2323 GCA_964590825.1 uncultured Rhodobacter sp.
CCGGCACCTGCAAGGACCGCGAAATCATGCGCCACGACCCGCATACGCTGGTCGAGGGCTGCCTGATTGCCGGCGTCGCCATGGGCGCCTGCGCGGCCTACATCTATATTCGCGGCGAATATGTGCGCGAAAAGGAAGCCCTGCAGGCGGCGATTGACGAATGCTACGAGGCCGGGCTGATCGGCAAGAACGCCTGCAAGTCGGGCCATGACTTCAACGTCTACCTCAGCCACGGCGCCGGCGCCTATATTTGCGGCGAGGAAACCGCGCTTCTGGAAAGCCTCGAGGGCAAGAAGGGGATGCCGCGGATGAAGCCGCCGTTCCCCGCCGGCTCGGGGCTTTACGGCTGCCCGACCACGGTGAACAACGTCGAATCGATTGCCGTGGTGCCCACCATCCTGCGCCGCGGCGCAGCCTGGTATGCCAGCTTTGGCCGCCCCAACAACACCGGGGTGAAGCTTTTCGCCATGTCTGGGCATGTGAATACGCCCTGCGTGATCGAAGAAAGCATGTCGATCAGCATGAAAGAGTTGATCGAGAAGCACGGCGGCGGGGTGCGCGGCGGCTGGAAGAACCTCAAGGCGGTGATCCCCGGCGGGGCGAGCTGCCCGGTCATCCCGGCGCATCTGTGCGAAGACGCGATCATGGATTACGACGGGATGCGGGATCTCAAGTCGAGCTTCGGCACCGCCTGCCTGATCGTGATGGATCAGCAGACCGACATCATCAAGGCGATCTGGCGGCTGGCGAAATTCTTCAAGCATGAAAGCTGCGGCCAGTGCACGCCTTGCCGCGAAGGCACCGGCTGGATGATGCGGGTGATGGAGCGCCTGGTGAAGGGCGAGGCCGAGGTCGAGGAAATCGACATGCTCTTCCAGGTGACCAAGCAGGTCGAGGGCCACACCATCTGCGCGCTCGGCGATGCGGCGGCCTGGCCCATTCAGGGCCTGATCCGCCATTACCGCGAGGAAATCGAAGACCGCATCAAGGCCCGCAAAACCGGCCGCATGGGCGCGATGGCGGCGGAGTGACGGCAATGAGGGGTATCTTGGGTAAGACGGGTATCAGGGGCAAGCTGGCTTCGCTTGTCGTGGTGGCGCTTCTGGCGGGCTGCGCGGCCCCGGGCATTGCGCAACTGCCGCGTGCGCCGTCGGGTGCGAAGGTGGAGCTGCGCCCGCTGCCCGAGTCGGTCTATGTCGGCCTGCGCGATATCGCGATTGCCAAGATGATCGGCCAATACTGCCTCACGATCCGCACCAAAGACCGCGAGGTCATGGCCGCCGAGCAGAGCGTGATCGATGAATTGAAGCGGCGGAACTACAATCAGGCCGAGGCCCGTCTGGCAGTGCGCGAGATCGACAAGGCCCGGGTGCAGAAGGACGTATTCGACTATTTCGAGGACAACGGCATCCTCATCGACAGTGGGCGCAGCTACTGCCCCGCCGGCGAGCGCGAAATTGCCCGCAAGAGCGGTATCGGCGTGCTTCTTGCGACGTTCGGGAAGTAAGCCATGAAGCACGCGGTGGGCATCAGCATCGGCAAGATCGGGGGGGCGGCGCTGGCGCTACTCGCCCTTGCCGCCTGCATGTCCGTTGCCCCCGACGGGGGCGCGCGGGCGCCGCGCGGGGCCTTTGATGCAGACTATGCCGGGGCCTTTTTGCCAACGGGGGAACTGCTCGTGCGCCGCGTCGCCGCGCCCTTCACCTATGCCGATGGCGCCGAGGCCAAACGCGCCGCCAACGGGTTTTGCGGCCCCGATGGCGTGGCCTCTGGGCCGGCCGACAATTTCAGGGAAGGCGCATGGGTCTTTCCGGGGGGCTGCGCATGAGTCCCAAGCCCATTCAACGCGCGGCTAACCGCGCCCAAGCCAAGTGACGGATCAGAGCATGTCGAACACGCGCAAAATCATCATCGACGGCCACGAGGTCGAGGTTGATCCGAACCTGACGCTGATTCAGGCCTGCGAGGCGGCGGGCATCGAAGTGCCGCGCTTTTGCTACCACGAGCGGCTCTCCATCGCCGGCAACTGCCGGATGTGCCTTGTCGAGGTGGTGGGCGGCCCGCCCAAGCCCATGGCAAGCTGCGCCATGCAGGTGAAAGACCTGCGCCCCGGCCCGAACGGCGAGCCTTCGGTGGTGAAAACCAATTCGCCGATGGTGAAAAAGGCGCGCGAGGGGGTGATGGAGTTTTTGCTCATCAACCACCCGCTGGATTGCCCGATCTGCGATCAGGGCGGCGAATGCGATTTGCAAGATCAGGCCATGGCCTACGGCGTCGATTTCTCGCGCTACCGCGAGGCCAAGCGTGCCAGCGAAAACCTCAA
>CAZPWV010000306.1:0-2316 GCA_964590825.1 uncultured Rhodobacter sp.
TCTCGGGGTCGGGGGTGCGCACCGCAATCACCGCCGCCGCCAGGATCAGCACCAGCGCAAGCGCCACGGCCATGCCAAGAAAGATGAGGATGGGAAGGTATTCGCGCAGCATGTCTTGCACTGGTTGGCTCCCTCGTTGCACGCCGTTCTTGCGCGCATGTTCCGGCTGCCCGAGCAATAGCCTTGCGCCCCCGTGGGGTCAACCGAGAGAGGCCCCGATTCGGGGGGAAAAGTGCAAGTTGTATACCGATGCACACCGAAACCGCGCCGTTTCGCCGCAGGGGAAAGCCAATGCTGCAATGCGGCATTACGTCTCGCCCCGGCGCGACGACCGGAAAGTCCAAATTCCGGCCATGTAGTAAAATTTTATTGCGAATCCGTCACTTCACGCACCAGCCCGGATCACGCCGGGCAAAGAAGGCGTCAAGCCCCTCGCTGGCCTCCGGGCTTTCCCAGCGCGTCACCAGCGCCGCCACCGTCGCCTCCTGCACCGCAGCATCGATGCGCGGGCCAAGCATCCGCAACAGCGCCTTGGCCTCGGCCACCGCGCCGGGCGCACAGGCCAGATAGGGCACCACCTCGGCCTCGATGGCGCCATCAAGCGCTTCGGGCGAAACGACCTTGGCCAGCAGGTTCAGCTCCACCGCCTCTTGCGCATCAAAAAGGCGCGAGGACATGAACACCCGCCGCGCCTTGGCCGCCCCCATCCGCGCCACGACATAGGGCGAGATCGTGGCGGGGGTCAGGCCGAGCTTCGTTTCGGTCAGCCCAAAGCGCGCCTGCGCCACGCCCACCGCCACATCGCAGACCGACATCATGCCAAGCCCGCCGCCAAAGGCATTGCCCTGCACGCGGCCGATCACCGGCTTCGGGCAGGTATCGAGCGCCGCCAGCATTCCCGCCAGCTTGCGCGCCGAGGCCGCGCGTTCTTCGGGGCTGGCGGCGATATTGGCCTGCATCCAGCGCAGATCGCCACCGGCGCAAAAGCTTGCCCCCCGCCCCGCCAGCACCACCACCCGCACCGAAGGCTCCGCCCCCAGCGCGGTGATGGCGGCGGTGATCTCGTCCATCATCTGCGCCGAAAGGGCGTTGTGTTTCTCGGGTCGCGCCAGCCACAGATGCGCCACGCCGCGCCCGTCTTGCGTGATCTCCAGCGTTTCAAACATCACCCTCTCCTGCCGTCATTGCCCCCGTTTTCATGTCGCGCGCCAAGGCCGCCGCCTCGGCCAGAACCGCCGGGTCGAGCCCGGTCTCGTAGCCCAGCGCCTCAAGCCGCGCGGCCACCGCCCCGGTATCGACATTGCCCTTGGCGCCGGGCGCATAGGGGCAGCCGCCCAGGCCCCCCACCGAAGCGTCAAACACCCGCAGCCCCAGCGCAAGGCTCGCCTCGATATTCTCCAGCGCGCGGCCGGCGGTGTCGTGGAAATGCCCGGCCAGCTTTTCCGCCGGCATCTCCTCCAGCACCGCGCGCAGCATGGCCCTGACCGTCTCGGGCCGGCCCTGGCCGATGGTGTCGCCGAGGCTGACCTCGTAAACCCCCATATCGCGCAGCGCCGCCACCACGCGGGCCACGGCAGCGGGGGGCGTTGGCCCGTCATAGGGGCAATCGGTCACCACCGAAACATAACCCCGCACTGGCATTTTTACGACTTTTGCCGCCTGAACAACCGGCAAGAACCGCTCCAGACTGTCACTTATCGAACAATTCAGGTTCGCCCGGCTGAACCCTTCGGAGGCCGAGGCAAAAATCGCCACCTCATCGGCACGCGCCGCCAAGGCCGCCTCGAACCCTTTCAGGTTCGGCGTCAGCGCAGCGTAGCGCAGGGCGGGGTTGCGGGTGATGCCGGCCAGCACCTCGGCGCTGTCGGCCATCTGCGGCACCCATTTCGGCGAGACGAACGCGGCCACCTCGATGCGCGCAAAGCCGGCGCGCGAGAGGCAATCGACCAGTGCAATCTTTTGCGCGGCAGGAATCAGGCGCGGCTCGTTTTGCAGCCCGTCGCGCGGCGCCATTTCGAATATTTCCGCGCGCGGCCTCATGCGGCTTCCTCCTCCGCCAGCCGGATCATCGCCGCCCCCCCCTCAATCTGGCTGCCCGGTGCCACCAGCACCTCCGCCACCCTGCCCCCGCGCGCCGCGCACATCGTGTGCTCCATCTTCATCGCCTCAAGCACCGCCAGCCGGTCGCCCGCCACCACCACGTCGCCCGGCGCGACAAAGACCGCCTTGACCAGACCCGGCATCGGCGCCAGCGTCAGGTTGGAGGCCACCCCCGCCGCCTGCCGCGCCAAGGGATCGGGGCGCGCAAAGCGATGC
>CAZPWV010000307.1:0-2303 GCA_964590825.1 uncultured Rhodobacter sp.
GGTGCTGGCCCCCGAACCCGAGGCGCTGGCCGCTGACGATGCACCGATGGCGGCGCTGCGCCCGATCGCGCCGCCGCCGCAACCGCCCGAGGCCGAAGCTGGCGCCGGAAACGGCGCCGGGCAGGGCGCAATGGCAACGCCGCCGGTTCCGGCGCCGCCCTTTGCCAGCCCTGCGCCTGCCCCTGCGCCCGTTCCGGATCCCGGCGTCGAAGAAACCGCCGCCGCCGACGGCGGGGCGCCGCCGCAGGGCACGCCCGAGACCCCCACAACCGAAGCCCCCACAACCGAAGCCCCCGCGCCCGAATCTGCCCCGCCCGACACGGCCATTGCCGCCTCGGTTCCGGGGCTGGCGCGTTCGCCCCGGCCGCTGCCGCGCCCGTCCCGCGATCTGGAGGCCGAGGCCGCCGCGATGGCGGTGGCCGCCGCGCTGAGCGGGCCAGCCGAGATCGAGATCGACGCCGCCAGCCTGCCCGAGGGCACCCGCGTGGTGCAACTGGGCGCCTTCGACAGCCCCGAGATCGCCCGCGCCGAATGGGACAGCATGTCCGAACGGTTCGCGGCGCTGATGGAGGGCAAGAAGCGCATCGTGCAGGAGGCGGTCTCGGGGGGGCGGAGTTTCTGGCGGCTGCGGGTGCAGGGCTTCGAGACGGTCGAGGAGGCCCGGCGGTTTTGCGCCGCACTGGTGGCCGAGGGGGCAAACTGCATTCCCACGCTGGCCAAATGACGATGCCGCACGCCGAGGGGGGCAAGCAAACAAGATGACGGCTGCAACGGGGGCGACAATTCTGGGCGTCGAGGGGCTGGCTCTTGGCCGCGACGAGGCGGGGTTTTTGCGCGAGGCCAACCCCTGGGGGCTGATTTTCTTTGGCCGCAATGTCGAGAGCCCGGACCAGTTGCGCCGCCTGAGCGGGGATCTGCGCGCCGCGCTGGGCCGCGATGCGCCGATTTTCATCGATCAGGAGGGCGGCCGGGTGCAGCGGCTGCGGGCGCCGCATTGGCGCGAATGGCTGCCGCCGCTGGACGAGGTCGAGACCCGCGGTCTGCGCGGCCTGTGGCTGCGGGCCCGGCTTCAGGCGGTGGAACTGCGGGCGGTGGGGATCGACGGCAACTGCGCCCCCTCCGCCGATATTGCCTTTGCCAACACCCATCCGTTCCTGCGCAACCGCTGTTTTGGCACCGATGCCGCAACCGTGGCGGCCCGCGCCCGCGCCACCGCCGAGGGGCTTTTGGCGGGGGGGGTGCTGCCGGTGCTCAAGCACATGCCGGGCCATGGCCGCGCCGAAGCCGACAGCCACAAGGATCTGCCGGTGGTTTCGGCCTCTGCCGAGGTGCTGGCGCAAACCGATTTTGCCGCTTTCCGGGCGCTGAACGATCTGCCGCTGGGGATGACGGCGCATATCCGCTACACCGCCCATGACGCCGCCCCCGCCACGCAAAGCGCGGTGATGATGCGGCTGATCCGCGAGGACATCGGCTTTGGCGGGCTGCTGATGACCGACGACATCGGAATGCAGGCGCTGACCGGCAGCTATGCCGAACGCGCCAGGGCCGCGCTGGCGGCGGGCTGCGATCTGGTCTTGCATTGCAATGGCAGCCGCGCCGAGCTGGAACAGACCGTGGCGGCGGCGGGGCGGATGGGGGCGGTCTGTGCGGCGCGGGCGGCGGCGGCGCTTGGGTGGCGGCGCGCGGCCGAGCCGGTTGACAGCGCGGCGCTGCAAGCCGAGTTTGAGGCACTCTCAACCGGCGGGGCGAATGTCTGACGCGCCACATCTTTTTGAGGCCCCGAGCCTGAGCGAGCGGCTGGCAGCCGAGGCGCTGATTGTCGATGTCGATGGTTTCGAGGGGCCGCTTGACCTGCTTTTGACGCTGTCGCGCACGCAAAAGGTCGATCTGCGGCGCATCTCGGTGCTGGCTCTGGCCGAGCAATACCTGGCGTTTGTCGATCGTGCCAAGGCGCTGCGGATCGAACTGGCGGCCGATTATCTGGTGATGGCGGCCTGGCTTGCGTTTCTGAAAAGCCGTCTGCTTTTGCCGCCCGCACCGGGCGAGACCGGGCCAAGCGCCGAAGATCTGGCGGCGCATCTGGCGTTTCAGCTGGAGCGTCTGGCGGCGATGCGCGAAGCGGCGGCCAGCCTGATGGCGCGCGACCAGCTGGGCCGCAATTTCTTTGCGCGCGGCCAGTCCGAGGCGGTGGAGCGGACCCGCAGGGTGCAGTATTCGGCCTCGCTGCTGGAGCTGATGCAGGCCTATGCCCGGATCCGCACCCGCGACGAGTTTCGCCCCTATGCCTTTGACCGCAAGGA
>CAZPWV010000308.1:0-2289 GCA_964590825.1 uncultured Rhodobacter sp.
AAGAGCCGGTCAGGCTGACCAGATCATGCAGCGCCGCCAGTTCCCAGATGTCGCATCGGGCCACACGCGCCGCCAGGGCCGCCTGTGCCGCCTCGGGCTGCGCCACCGGAACCACGCCCTGCGTCACCCGCAGCCGCGCCCCGAAGCTCTGCGCCGCCCAGTCGAGCCAGGGATCCCAGGCCTCGGCTTGCCGCGCCACCAGCGCCTCGGGGCGCTCGGCGCGGTAGCACAGAAGATCGGTTTCACCATAGGCCGCAATCAGCCCCGCCACCTCGGCCTTTTGATGGCCCAGCTTGTCGATCGCGGCATTGGCCGAACCGGTCACCGGCATGGTGCGGGGATCGATCTTCGTGACCTGCGCATCCCATTCGGCGGCCACCGCCAAGGCCATCGCCCGCGTTGGCAGCACAAGCGCCGCCTTGGCCGGGGTTTTCACCTCCCGCGCATCAAGCTTTACCGTGAAACCACCCGCCACCGCCTCGACCAAGGCCGTTTTCCAGAACCGTTTTGCAACCCAGCCGCTCATCGCGCCCCTCCGATGGCCGTTTTCGTGGTGGCCGCAGCGCCAAAGGCCGCATTCAGCGCCGCTTCAAGCGCGGGGAAGCTGTCCACGATCTGCCCGGCCCCGGCCGAAACCAGATCGGCCACCGGATGATAGCCCCAGCTGACGCCGATCGTGGCCACCCCGGCGGCGCGGCCCATCTCGACGTCAAAGGTGGTGTCGCCGATCATCACGGCATCGGCCGCCGCCACCCCGGCGGCATCGAGCGCGGCCAGAATCATTGCAGGATGCGGCTTCGAGGGATGGTCATCGGCGACTTGCAGCGTGGTGAACAGCCCGTCCAGCCGGTGATGCGCCAGCAGCGCATCCAGCCCCCGGCGCGATTTTCCCGTGGCCACCGCCAGGCGCAGATCGCCCCGCCCCGCCAGACGATGCAGACAGGCCTCGGCACCGGGAAAAAGCGGCGCAGGGCCGCCGCTGCGCCCGGCCAGATAGCTGGCCTTGTAGCCCTCGACAATGGCCGCCTGCGTGGCGCTGTCATGGGCGGGTGCCAGCCGCGCAACGGCGATGGGCAGCGACAAGCCGACGATGCCCAGCACCTCGGCGCGCGGCGGCACCGGCAGGCCCACGGCGGCGAACCCAAGCTGCATGGCCGCGAATATCTGCGCCTGGCTGTCGCTCAGCGTGCCATCGACATCAAAGATCGCCAGCTTCATTGCGCATCCTCAAAAGGGTCGGCGGGGGCCTCGCCCTCGATCCAGCCCAGGGTTTTCCAGGTCCGCGCCATATGTTCGGGCAGCGGCGCGGTCAGGGTGACGCGCTTTTTCGTGACCGGGTGATCGAAGGCAATCGAGCGGGCGTGCAGATGCAGCTTGCGCGAGATTTCCCCGCCCAGTTGCGCGCCCCAGCCATCGCCCAGGTTTTCCTGCCCCGAGCCGCCATATTTTCCATCGCCCACGATCGGATGGCCGATCTCGGCCATATGCGCCCGCAACTGATGCGTGCGCCCGGTGATCGGCGCAAGGCCTACCCAGGCGGCGCGGCTTCCCAACGCATCCAGCACCGCGAAATCGGTGGTAGCGCGTTTGGCATCGGGGTGCTCGGCCAGCCGGGCGGGATGGATGCAAACCATCTTTTCGCCCTCACCGCCGCGGCCGTGGCCGGGGGCCTTCATCAGGCCAAAACGCACCGTGCCCTTTTTCGGGTTCGGCACCCCCGCCACCGCCGCCCAGTAGATCTTGCGCGTGGTCTTGAGCCGGAACGCCTCGGAAAGCGCCCGTGCCACCCGGTCGGTGCGCGCCAGAAGCAGCACGCCGGAGGTATCCTTGTCGAGCCGGTGCACCATCTTGGGCCGGTCCTTGTAGCCGAATTTCAGCGCGTCGAGCAGCCCATCGACATGCCGGTCGCCCTGCCCCGATCCGCCCTGGCTGGGCAGGCCCGACGGCTTGTTCAGCGCGATGATATGCTCGTCTTTCCAAAGCACCGCTGCCTGAATCATCGTTTCGTCGGCGGCGGGGATCTGCGCCCCTTCGCGGCGCGCCAGTGCCCGGCTTTCGGGTGCAACCGTCCCCGCTTCGGGCAGCGGCGGCACCCGCACCTCCATGCCCGGCCCGACCCGGGAGGCCGCCTTGACCCGGCCACCATCGACCCGGCACTGCCCGGTGCGGCACATCTTTTCGATGGCCCCCTGCGTCAGTTGCGGAAAATGCTTCTTCAGCCAGCGGTCCAACCGGCTTTCGCCTTCGGCCTCGGTGACCGCGATCAACTGCACCTTGTTCATGCGAAAA